>JAGVMN010000006.1 GCA_020053795.1 Bacteroidia bacterium
ATGGTCAAGTACTCCATACGCAAAAACCACATGCCTTTGATAATGCTTAAAGCATCTTTAAAATTTAAAACAGGATTTGGTTTCGACATAAAAACAACCGACCACAGTTCCTTATTTCTTTTGATCATAAAAAAATAGTCGTAGAAAAAAACCAGTGATATGCCAATAAAACCAACTAAAACCGGAATCAACACCGATTTTATTTTTTCTTTGGCTGACATGCTTCGAATGGCGAAATGAAGGATGATGGCAATCAAATAAATCATCACAGGAAGTTTTATCAGGCTTCCCATGGTTAGCCATATCAGACTGTTGAACACATACCTTCTATCTCCGATTTTCAGAAACAAATAGTATTTGGATAAACCAACAAGGCAAATACCCAAGGCCGCTGTGTCCGGTATAAAATTGAATGAATAAAACAATAAAACCGGGGTGAAAAGCCAAAAGGCGATAATGAGCAGAATTGACCATTCCTTTCGGTGTATTCCGGATAAAGCCAGATAAAGTTGGGTGAAACCAAAAAACAGAATGAGTAAATTCAATGATTTATAGATGAAAGGAAGAAATTGCTCAGCTTTAAAAGCTCTGACAATTGCAGCACTGATATATGGAACTATGGGAAATTCAACACCTACTTTTCCGTCAACCGTATTCATCACAAAAGTTCTGGGATTCAGAAAATCCATGTCTTCCAGATACATTAAAGATAAGGCAAACCGATCTGACTGTGCCCAGTAATGCACCCCCTGAGGGTATTCGTTCCATCGTCCTGAGTTGCAAAAAAAAATACCAAAACTCAGCATTAAAACCAACCATACCGCGTGATAATTCGTATTCGTTTTCAAGCAGCGACAAAATTTGACAATAAAAGTCGAAAAGAAAAGTGGCTATTTGCAGCTGCAATTTCAATATTTAAGATTGATCACAGTTTTGTCATTTTTTTCCTAAATGTTTGAATAATCAAATTTGAATTTAAATTTGTTTTTTTAATTTGTCAAAGTCGTTTTAAATCTCGAATAATGTACATAATTATGAAACCACAAATCTTAACAAAATGTCTTTACACTTATTTATTTGTTTCGTTCAATTCCACATTTTCTTATTCTCAACCTGTTTTCAACTCAACTCATTTTGGGGGTGCACAGAATGAAAAAGTAGTAAAGGTTGAGGAGTTATATGACAAAATTATCGTTATTGGAAATTTCACAGGATCAATTACTATTGGTTCGACGACATTAAATAGTAATGGCGGTATCGATAGTTACCTTGCTGTTTTTTCCAAGAATACACCTCCTTATGCTTTGTTGTGGATACAACACATCGGAGGATCAGGTGATGATATTTTGTACGATTTTACAACTGAAGCTTGGGGTACTCCATCTTCGTATTCTCCGCGTATCAATTTATGTGGATCTTTTGAAAATAATTTATCAGTTTGGTCTGTTTTAAAAACTATTCATTTCGTTTCAATGGGAGGTAAGGACGGACTAATTCTGTCTTTTGACCTTCAATTGGGAGGCATAGTAGATGGTACCAGTGTTGGTGGCAGTGGGAATGATGAACTTCTTGCGATTGAACAAGAAAATACATTGTTGTACGTACTGGGTACCCCCAAAGCAATAACTTGTGTTGGTTATTTTGAAAATACCATCTTAATTAATGGTTTTCCTTTGGCCAGTGTTGGTCAAAAAGATATCTTGGTTATTACATACGTGTTAGGTGCACTTAGTACGCCTGGTGCAACTTTCACCTTACTTGAGTTTTCCGGTTTCGGGGGAAGTTTGGATGATGTAGCTACAGCAATTACATATCTTGATGGACAACTTTTTATCCCATCTAATAGTTCGACTTATTGTGTCGCAGGTTATTTTGAAAGCTCTCTTTTGACAATTGGATCAGTTCAACTTACCAACCAATCGCTGAAAGATGTTTTTCTTTTTACCTATAATTTAAGCCCTAACCCAGGGATTGTTGCAGATGTTAAGTCCTTTGGTGGGACTGGTAATGAAAATGTTTTCGACATTTGTATTGGGAATAAAAATGGCAACATTTTCAGTGACGTCAGTGTATATGGAATAGGATTTACAGAGAGTAATTTACTTACTGACGAAGTTGGTAATTTATATTCTATTGGTAACAACGGATTCGAAGATATCTTATGGTTTAAATTTGATATTTCCGCCGGAACACTTGGACATCAAATTTCCAATGTATTTATCAAAAGTTATGGAGGAAACGGTCACGATTTTGGATATGGATTAAGTAGTTTTAATCGTTCTGATAATCATTTAAAATGGTCATCAGGGGCTTTCGGATCAATTTACATGATTCCTGTTAATAAATTACCGGTCATTTATGGAAGTGGTAGTTTTGAAAATTCAATGTCATTATCCTCGATAAGCTTAAGCAGTTCAAATGCTGAGGATGCTTTTTGGTTTGGTTATGACCCAGCAATAAACGATTTTACATGTGCTTATTCAGTTGGTGGCAGTGGTTATAATGACGGAACTTCCATAGTATGGGACAACAGTTCAGGTAACGCTTATCTTACTGGAAATTTCCCTAATAACATCAACATTGGAAGTCAATCATATTCTTCTTATGGTCAAACGGATTGCTATATTGCCAAAGTTGGGTGTTGTGAACTTCCTGACGGCTTCTTAAACGGCAAATCCCATGGTGATAATGGCTTTGATGGAATAACTGATATCTGTATAGACAATGCCGGGAATATATTTGCTACAGGTCAGTTTAGTTCATCAATTGTATTCTATAACTCAAGCGGAAATGTTACGCTAACGGGGACCACTGGAGGTTTTGACGGATTCATTGCTAAGTTCAACAGCAATTACGAATGTATATGGGCTACAAGTTTTAGTTCGGCTTCGTCCGGTAGTGTAGTTAGTCCCCAAGGGATTGCTATTGATATTAATGGTAATATAGTAATCACTGGTTTTTACACCGGAAGTATTACTATTAATGCAACGACTTATATAAGCAGCAATAGTTCAGGCGTTTATTTTGAAAACATTTTCACTTTAAGTTATAGCCCAACATTTGCTTCGGTTTCATGGGTAAATATTTTTAGTGGCTTAGAAAACGATCGAAGTTTAGCTGTTTCAATTGATCCAAGTAATAATATTATATATATTGCCGGGTGGTTTAAAGGTTCGCTTACCGTCGGAGGGACTACATATAATAGTGCTGGCAAGAATGACCTTTTCTACGCGAAAATCAGTTCGTCTGGAACTCTTGCCTGGATTTACACCGCGGGCAGTGCTGAATACGATGCTATCCATGGGCTTACGATCAATCAAACTACCAATAAACTTTATCTCACAGGTAGTATAAATTTTATTGGATCAAATTTTACTTATGCGGCAACAAGCCTTAACCAACTTTCTTGGAGTAATGGTGAAGAATTGTTCATTGCTTGCCATAACCTATTAACTGGGGCACTTGTTTGGATCAAAAGAGGAGGGGGTTCTTTGGGGACATCATTGAATTCTTTGGGCGTTGCAGTTGATAATTCTGGTAACTCATATATTACTGGTTATATTACAAGTCAGTGTTGTTCTCCTATATTTCAATTTGAAGGATCAAGCATCACTCACAATATTTTTGGAGCTAACTTATTTTATGCAAAATTTAATGTATCAGGTAACAATGACTTTGCTGTAATTGACGGAACGTCATATAACGGTATGACAAGGGGAGAAGGAATCTCAGTTAAGGATAATCGAATTAGTATTGTTGGCACATTTCAGGCGAGCAGTATTTCTCTCGGTGGAATTACACTTAACCGAAATGGGACAACGTTGAATGATGATTTATTCTTAATAAATGCATCTGCCAATTCTGGTTCAATAAAATGTGCATTAAGTGGCGGAGGTGCTGGTAATGATTTTTCTAAAGCAATTGAAGTTGATAATTTGGATAAAGTTATTGTTGGTGGGTCTTTTGAAAATTCCGCATCGTTTGGTTTAATTAATTTGAATAGTTCTGGATTTCCCCCATCGGATGACGCCTTCCTGCTGGATTTATACTGTTGTGGTGATTGACGATGTGATATTTTTCTTTATAGCATTTATTTTCTTTACAAAGTAAACTTCCAAGCAAATTATTGTTTTGCTCTAAAATATGGATTATGATTAACCCACTGACAAAATTTGACAATAAAAGTCGAAAAGAAAAGTGGCTGTATGCAATGTATTTTATTAATTTGCATCTTTAAATTTTATGAAAGCAAGTAGCATGTTTTTACTGACCCTTTTTGCTCTGTGTATGTTTATTTTTAGCAAGGAAGCTGAGGCTAAAAAACCACCGAAACACGTAAAAAAGACCCCAATTGCTATTGAAGCTGCCCAAGCCAACCTGAACAAGGCTCTTTCAGGGGAGAGTTTTGTTTTCAGGCAAAACTCCGGGCAATGGGAGCAACCTGTTTTGTTTCGCACGTTTCAAGGTAATCACAATGTGTCATTTCTCATCGATCGGGTTTCTTTTGGCGTTAAAAAAATGAAGTCGGCCGATGAACCTTTGCCCCAAGAACCCGGAAAAGCTGTGCCCGTTCTTTATAATGTTTGGGAGATTCAATTCTTAAACACACAAAAAAATTCAAGCCTCTCCGGAACAGAACTAATCCAAAGCAATGTCACCTACTTCGGGCCAAACAATGCGTCGGGAAACCATGTAGCCGAATATAATGGTTTGGTTTATCATGAAATTTATAAAGGTATTAGTGCCAAATTTTATACGGCAACTACCGGTTCTTTGAAATACGATTTTTTGGTGGCCCCCCATGCATCTCCCGGAAATATAGCTTTGAGATATAACGGAGTTCAACAGGTAAAGGTCAATGTTTTTGGACAGTTAGAAATTCAAACCTCAGAAGGGATTTTCAAAGAAGACAAGCCTGTTGCCTGGCAAATCATCAATGGGATTAAGCATTTTGTAAAAGCTGCTTTCAAAATTAATGCAGATGGGTCCGTTGGTTTTGACCTGGGCAAATACAACCCTGATTGCGAATTGGTGATAGACCCCGTTTATGTGGATTGGAGTTCTTACTTTTATGGCAAACCCAACATCAATTCTTTTGCTTTTACTTGGATTTTGGATATAGATATCGACTTTTCTGATCAAGTTTATATCACAGGGTCAACAACAGAGTATTTCCCTTTCAAACCGGGAGCCTATGATACAACTTTGGTTAACTACGATGCCTTTATCGCCAAAATGACAGCCGACGGAGACAGTATCTTTTACTTCAGCTATTTGGGCGGAAGCTCCTGGGAATATGGCCTGTCATTGGCAGTTAACAATCAAAACCAACCTGTTATTTCTGGTCTAACGTGGTCAAACGATTTCCCGGTAACCAAAGGGGCATATGATACGTCACAAAAAAGTTGTACAGGTACCTGGTGCCTCAAGAGTTTTGTTACCAAATTTAATTCGACGGGAACCAGCCTTGTTTTCTCTACCTATCTTGGCGGTAAGTCTGGTTCAGGTTTTTGGAATTTAGACTGGATTCGAGGCATGATTTTGAATTCAAACGGCGATATTTATATTGTAGGCAATACAACGAGCTATGATTACCCGGTGACTACGGGTTGTTTTCAAAAAGATTATAATGGCGGAGCTCAAATCGGTAACGATTGGGCTTCACAGGGCGATGGCTTTCTCACAAAAATGAGAGCAGATGGAACGGGCTTGGTGTTTTCTACCTTTATAGGCGGCACTAATGGCGATGTTTGTCAGGATGTTTTTCTCACCGCTTCTGAGGAAGTTTATGTAGTTGGATATACCGCATCTACAAATTTTCCTTTAACCGCCGGAGCTCCTATTTTTAATACTTATCTGAAAGGTAAATCAGATGCTTTCTTTATGAAATTCAAGGCCAATGGCAATCAAATGTTGTATTCCCACTTGATGGGTGGCTCAGGCGAAGATGTGTTCGAAGGGATGTATGTTAATGATAAAGACGAACCATTCGTGGCTGGATACAGCAACTCTTCTGATTTTCCAACTTCAAAAAATGCATATCAAAAAAGCAATGCCGGTGGTTATGACTTTGTTGTAGTAAAAATGCCATCATCCGGAACCAATGTTTACTATTCAACTTATCTGGGTGGCAGTGCGAATGAATACTTGTTCAGCTATCCTTTTTTCAGCACAATCAAAATTGCCGCTAATGTTAGGGAAGAAGCTATCATTTGTGGTATCTCACGCTCGAAAAATTACCCCATCACTACAGATGCCTTGCAATCCACGAATAAGTCTTCAATAAATTATGGCACTTTGACTATGGCTAAAATATCTATGGCCGGCGATAAATTGTTATATGGAACCTACTATGGCGGAAGTTATCTCGAATATCCCGGCGGGATTAAAGTTCGAAGGACAGGCTGTGTTACCAATATTATTTTCGGTGGTTTAACATACAGCAAGGACTATCCAACCACCAAGGGTGCATATAAAGATTCAGCGAGATATGTCAGCAGTGGTTGGACATATTCAGGGTTTGTCTCAAAATTCAGGGATACACTGCAGGTAGATTTGATCGCTCTTTCTTTGGAAGATACTATTATTGAATGTGATAATGTTTTTGAAATTCTTGATGCCAGCAATCAAGGAGCCAACTTTCTTTGGTCACATGGTCCAAAAACCCGGTTCGTCATTCTGGAAGATACCGGCACTTACTGGGTTCAGGCTACTTATGGATGCGATACAGTTCGCGATACCATTTCACTTAAACTTGAGTATAGCCCCAAGGTGCCGGTTTTCGCCGGCGACACACTATTCTGTGACCAGTTTCTTGGTATGTGGATAGATGCCAAAAACGACAGTATTTTACGAAAATATTTATGGAATACCAACGAAACCAGACAAAGAATTTTTGTATCCGATACCGGCTTTTACAAAGTCCAGATTGCTACTCCCCATTGCGGAACAGCGGAAGACTCTATTCTCATAAAGCTATTGAACACACCGGTTGTGAAGCTTCCTGATGACACTTTGTTTTGCGATTCTGTTTATATTATTCTTAATGGGCAAAACTTAAAACAAGAGTCTCATTATTTGTGGTCAACCGGAGATACTGTTGAAATGATTATGGTTAACAAGCCCGGGCTTGTTTCCCTGACTGTTTCAAACAGTTGTGGTTCTGATTCCGACCAGGTTCTTTTTGAAAGAAATTTTGCTCCCACGGTCAAATTGCCGAATGACACCACATACTGTGGCAATTATAGTTTTACGTTGAAGGTTGGAAAACCGGACAATGATGAAACCTACAATTGGACCGACCCGATAAATAAAACCAGCCTTTCAACTGCAGATTCATTTGATATTTTCAACCTCAACGGTGCAGTTGCCATTCAAATTGCTAATCAGTGCGGGACAGTTGGCGATTCTCTTTACCTGACCAACCTTAATCTGCCGGTCAAAGACTTAATTGACACCATTTTTCAGTGCTCGGTTGTTAATGCGTCCGTCCAAACAGGGAACCCCCTGAATAAAGAAATTTATATTTGGTCTAATGGTTCTGTTACACCAAAAACAACTTTAGTAACCCCCGGCATCCATTGGGTTAAAATTGACAATTATTGTGGATCAGTTTCTGATTCGGTTCTTGTCATTTTAAAACAAGTTCCAACTATAGAGTTAGGAAATGATACGATTTTTTGTACAGCCGTCAATTGGTCAAAGAATGCCGACATAAATGATAATGAAGCCAATTATTTATGGAATACCGGTTCTAAAAATCAACAGATTAATATCAACTTACCCGGAACCTATAAAGTATTGGTGATCAATCGTTGCGGGGTATTTGAGGATAGTGTCAACGTTCAATTGATTCAAAATCCTGTTGTTGACCTCGGGCCTGAAGTTGTTTATTGTGCGGTTGCTGAACCTACAACATTCGCTGTTGGAAAAGCCGGAAATCTGGAAAGCTATTCATGGAGTACGGGAGAAACTACCCCAAGTATTACCACCAATCTGCCGGGAATGTTGAAAGTAAAAATCAACAACCGGTGTTTGACAGTTGAAGATTCTGTTATGATAAGAGTATCGCCAAACCCGATAGTTGATCTGGGTCCTGATACAATTCTGTGTGGAAATTTCAGGGTTTTACTTGATGCTGGGAATGCGGGAATGGAATATATTTGGGAGCCTCAGGGCCAGAACACACAAACGATTCAGGCCACAGTGCAAACAATGTATAAAGTCACGGTTAAAAATGCCGATGGTTGCGTTGGTTCTGACGATTATAAGATTGGTGATAATTGCATAAGCCGCTATTATGTTCCAAACGCTTTTACCCCCGATGGGAATTACAAAAATGAGACTTTCGGACCTATACTCGAAAATTTCGAGAACTACAATATGATCATATTCAACCGCTGGGGTGAAAGAATTTTCGAAACTACCGATTACACCAGACGATGGGACGGAACCTATATGGGAAAAGCGTGCGTGGCCGGGAACTATTTCTACATTATCAATATTGTTACAACTGAAGAATTGGTTCATCGGCAGTTAAAAGGAACTATTACCTTATTGAGGTAACAGTAACACAATTATACAGGTAGCCCCTGTCCTAACAAATTTCTTGTCGTCGTGTTAAATTCCTGACAAACCAGAATTACTGATCTTTTAGGAAAAACCGAATAATATCGGCGGTAGAAACCATTCCTTTCAAAACATTGTTATCCGCAATGGCAATCGCATGAATCTCCCCCTTGCCCAGTTCCTCGGCAATTTCTCTGATGGTCGTTTGTGAAGGTTTTGACAACGGATGTTCTGTCATGATATCCCGAACAAAACGTTCATGGTAAACTTTGTCACCATCATCCAAACCCGCATCCTTAATGGCGTGTATGAAATCTATCAGACTTATCATTCCAATGAGGTTTCCATTGTCTATTACAGGTATGTGATGATGAAAATTCTTTTTCTCAAAAATATGCTTCACATCAATTAGTTTCTGCAAAGGGCCTACTGAAGTAATAGCTTTGGTCATGATAGCAGATACAGGTTTGTTCAGGCTCATTTTGTAGTTCTATTTTTTATCAAAATTAGGTGTGAATGACACGATCGCTGATGATGAATGTCAAGTTGAGCATTGACTTACATCATGATTGCCAGCCTGAATCTGTACTTAATTTGTAACATGGGTAAAATTATATAATATGAAAGCTAAAACATTGATTGAACTACTAACATTATCTTCAAATCTTTACATTATTGCGAAAGACAATGATTTATTAAGTCATTTAGGAAGTGTGGCCGAAAAAGGAAAAAATAAGCTGAATGATTTTGTGGAAGACCTGTCCGAAGGGGAAGATGACAAACAGCTAATCCGGAAATTTATGGACAAAGCCCATCAGGCAAAGGAAGAACTAGAGAAAAGGATGGAAGAAGTGGCTGTCGCCATTTATCGCAAAATGCGTATTGCACACAGCAATGAACTGGAAGAGCTAAAATCTCAAATAGATGACCTGAATAAAAGGATTGCCATAGCCACTGCCCGGATTCAATCCTTAGAAACAAAAACAATCAAAACCTGATCATGGGGCTATTCGCCTATCTCGATGTCAAATATCACTATCTGAGACGTTACAATCAGATCATTAGCGTATTGTTTAAATACGGTTTCGAAGATCTTGTTGCCTATCTCGAAGAGAATAAAAGATTTCGGTTCATTAAAAAGTTTATTCCAAAGGAACGCTACGAACACGCCCTTAAATTGACAAAGTGGGAGAAAATGAGATTGGTTTGTGAAGAACTGGGCCCCACATTTGTAAAGTTCGGACAAATACTGAGCAATCGTCCCGACCTGCTTCCTGCCGATTTAATAAAAGAACTGGAAAAACTGCAGGACAGCGTTCCTCCGATCGGCGGGCCTATTGCCTCTGCTGTCGTAGAAGCAGAATTAAAATCAAAAACATATGAATTGTTTGCATGGTTTGACCCGATTGCTTTTGCATCGGCATCAATTGCACAGGTGCACCGTGCTACCCTGAAAACCGGAGAACAGGTAGTCTTAAAAATTCAAAGACCGGGAATAAAGGAGGTGATTGATTCTGACATAAAGGTAATGATTTACATTGCAGGTATATTCAACACCCGAATTCCTTCCCTGAAGAGTTTTGATCCCGTCGGACTTGTTAGAAATTTTGAAGAAAGTATTAAGAAGGAACTGGACTTTATTAATGAATCTATCAACGTCCAAAGGTTTCACAACAATTTTGCTGAAGACCAATCCGACAAGGGTTACATCCACTCTCCATTAGTTTATAAGGAATTCACAACGGCAAAGGTGCTGACCCTTGAGTTCATTGACGGGATTAAAATTTCCGATCAGTTGAAGCTGACCGAAATGGGACATGACCGAAAAGTCATTGCCAGAAGGCTGGCCACTTCGTATTTTAAACAGGTTTTTAATTATGGTTTTTTTCATGCCGATCCGCATCCCGGCAATCTATTTATTCTGCCCGGCAATGTGGTGTGCTTTCTCGACTATGGGATGATGGGCAGCATACTCAGAAAAGACCTGGAACAATTCGGCTATCTTTTTTTAGCTGTCAATGCCATGGACGTAAGAAAAATCATCCGTGCCCTGCAGATGTTGTCTGATAATCCTGTAATTAAGAATTTTCGGGCACTTGAAACGGACCTGTATGAATTTGTTCAGATTAATTCCATAGAGAAAATTCATCAAAATGAATTGAGTACCGTCATGCTGCGTTTGAAAGATATCATCATTAAACACGGGTTGAAAGTACCAACGCATTTCTATTTGCTTGCCCGCTCACTTGTTACCGTTGAAGGGGTGATTGCCAATCTTGATCCGGAACTTGAATTGTCAAAAATGGCAAGACCCTATTTAATAAGAACGATAGCGAAGCACTATGATCCGGTAAAATTTGCCAAAAGGGTGATCAACTCCGTTTATGAAATGGGCATGTATATGGAAGAGTTCCCAAGAGACCTCAAAAATGCCATTCGAAAAATCAATACCGGTGAAATTAAAGTTGACCTGAATCACCAGGGCATTGAACCTATGATTCATACGGTTAACAGAGTAAGTCGTCAGATTATTTCCGGTTTGATTTTATCGGCCTTAATTGTCAGTTCCACCTTGATGATCATAAATAAAATCCCGCCGTTGTGGGGCAAATCATCTGCTCCGGGTATCATCGGTTTTATTATTGCCGGGATTATTACTTTTGGCATGCTGAAAGATATTAGAAAAGGAGATTACGACAATTGGTCGGGATGGGATCATTGAGCAAAGTACCCTTTGGAGATATTTTCAAGGCTAATCTTTTGCTATGAGAGCTATATTCTTGCTTATTGATCAGGCGTTTCACTATCCCATAAAATCAGGATTCTACACTTAACTGCATCCATTTCCTATTTAGTCGGCGATAAAAAAGTAGTCGGATTGAGACAGGGCAGGTACTTTGAGAATGAGTTCAAGCCGTTTTAAAGGTCTGATTTTGGAAGACCGGCCCTGCCAATATGAAAGTATTTGAGAAACAGAGGTTCAATTTTTCTTTTTATTCTCTTGATTGTTAAAGATTTCAATTCGCCTTCAAAAAAACTATTCGATCTGAAGGCCATTTTTATGACGCCTTGGCCAGATTGTTCCGGTATTTTAAGGTAAAACCCAAACGCTCTCTGCAATTTTCCATTAGGCGGCTTGAAAGATCGAAAAGTCTTGCTGACAATAGATTTCCGGGTGTTTAAAGATATCATTAAATAAAGAATTGGGTCAGGCATTGTTGAGGTTGCACTACATTCAACCATCAGCCATGTCTCGTCAGATTTAAGGTTTTCAAAATCAAGAATTAATGAAAGCATTTCCTGAATGGAATCTTTTTCCAAAATCAATTTAGTTTTCAGTTTATGTGCGTAAATCAGCTTTTCCTCAAAACCGATTTCGCTTTCAGGTTTCTCGTCAGTATCCAGCAAACTATAATCAAATGGAGAGGGGTTCGGGTTCAGGTAAATACCTGCATAGTACTTGCGATTCATATCGGCATGATGGATGATTCCCTGATTGCATTGCACCAGTTGAAAGATATTTACCGCAGTGAGATAGGCACCCGTCAAAAGGAAAGGTATAGACCAATTTGTTTTTGCAGTTCGATAGATGAATGCGGCCAATGGTAAGGCGAAAACTGGATAGCTTTGCACAAGGGCCCTGCATGAATAACTGCCCCCATAACGCCAATCGTGCCATGAAATAATCACATAAATATTCAACAGGCAAAACCAAAGCACCGATTTTCGAAAGGCCAATTTTCGAATAAAAAAAAATCCAAAAACGAAAAAAAAAGCAACCGGCGTATAGATAAACCAACCCTTTTCCCAACCGAAAAGCACCTTCAGATGTGGGGCAAGGAAATCCCATTTGCTGCCCACATCATAAACAAAGGAACCTGTTGAATACTTCCAGTAAATAAGTTGTGGCATGACGCCGATAAACACAATTATAACAACTAAGTATAACTGTTTAATGTTCTTTCTGACGAGGCTCCATTTGGCCTGAGCCGCTTCTTTGTTTTGCGTTTCCCAAAGCAATGGGATCAAGAACATAATGGCTTCTGTTGGACGGCTGATAGTGGCCAACCCAATAACAAAACCAATAAGACCGGCCCAAAGAAAAGAAGGCTTTTGATGCCATTTAATTGTAGCGAAAAGTAAAATGGTGTATAGCCAAAAAATATAACCGTGGCTCATCCCTCCATCAACCGCAACGTATTGAATAAAGTTTGAGGCCAATAACAATAACAATAAAGTGATTGCTGTGGTTTGATCATTAAAAAATATGAGCAAAACCCACCTCAAAAAGAAAATGCCCATGATGCAATAAACGATATTCCCAAAGGCAATGGCATATTGATAAGGAGGAGAAAACCCGTCTTGTTTATGACCGGTCAGTCGGGCGGCCACATGACCAATAGCAAAAAAAGGTATTTGCAAAATGGCCACACCTCCAAGATATTTAAACACATAGTTGCCGTTTTCAACCTTGTTGGCCTGATATACTTTCCCGCCTGAAACCTGATACTGACTGTCAATTGCAGGAAACCATTTAAGCTCGGTTGCATCGTCATATATAAGAAATGCGGGCAAATATATATAATAGCCTAAAGCATCCCAGGTAGTGACTTTCAGTGGGGGATCGGTTTTGATATTAGGAAAAGAAAATCGAAAAATCAGAGCTGTCAGTGCAACTATAACACATGCACTTAAAGACCGGATATTCTTCATTTTTGGTTTTAATATCCGGCAAACTAAATCAAAAGTTTCAAACTATTGTTTGACAGAACACTATTTGTAATGATTGCTACCCAAAACTTAAAAGGCAGCCTTTATCTGTTCCCTGCTATAAGCTTAAATGTTATTCCTTTGAATCCAGATAATCCGGAGCATTAATGTGTAAACTGAATCAATTTTTGACAACACTAAGCTACTAATTATTTGAAGTACTGAGGATATATATCCACTTGCAGGTTAACAGCTTCCCAAACTTTGGCAGCCTCAGTCTCATCATTCGCTTTTTTCAAGCTTGCCAGATGTCCCATTAAGGGTTTCAGCCATTTATGTAATGCATCATGATCGGGGCCCTGCATCTGGCATTGGCTGATTAATTGGTTCAAAACT
The DNA here is from genome assembly GCA_020053795.1 of Bacteroidia bacterium. Classification (GTDB taxonomy): domain Bacteria; phylum Bacteroidota; class Bacteroidia; order NS11-12g; family UBA9320; genus JAGVMN01. The sequence continues at coordinate 13,675 of JAGVMN010000006.1, forward strand.
ATCTCAAATTTGCCTGCTGCCTTTTTGTAGGCAGACAAGGTTATGTCGGTGCCGCTATTGAATTCGTCAATTACGGTAAATAAATTCTCAACATTCTTGCCGGTAATAGCATCTGCATTCCATCTGGCTCCATTATTTAGCTGCAGTTCATCTGATTCTTTGGTTTTTTTATGGTGCTTCCCCTGTATCTCAACGCCGGCCTCATTACCCCCGGATGGTTTTTGATTGTTGCAAGCCAACTGTATAAAAGCAATAAAACACAAGCTTACTATTTTTTTCATTTCTTTACTGAAGTTTTAGCAAAAATAGATTGCACCGGATCAAACTCCGACTGATGGAAATCAGACGATCATGCCATTTTTTACATGAGGCCGTTAGATTTCACAGGAGCATTCAGTTAAAGAATCCACATTTAATTATCTCTTATTTCTATTGAAAGATAATGTTCTGAGCATCCATCTGGGTAATGGTTTTTCGGGATTCCTTTTTTTCAGATTCAAATACCAACCTATTTTTTTCATAATCGGAATTCGATGGGTTTCAACAAATTCTATCAGCGTTTTATCAGGGTCTTCTATATAGGCAAAATGACCTGCCGCTTCTCCCATGTCAAAATCAGGCGGACTATCTACTGTAAATGGAAAGCCAAGTTTGGCACATTCCACCTTTAAATCAGCCATATCCACAACATCAAAACAAAGATGAATATAACCCAGATCACCCCAAAAGCGATCTTTAAAAATCTGTTCAGGTTTGCGACCTGTGGCCTGAATGAGTTCTATTTCTGTTGCACCCAATAATTGAGAAAATCCACCCCGTCGTGGTTTGGCATGTGTCAGTTTCACCCGTCTGAAATGATTGCTTCCACCGGGTACAGCTTTGAAATCTTCAAAAGTTCCTGTAATATCGTAGGCCAACAGATCATAACCCAAAATATCGCGATAGAGTTTCAAGGACTGATCGATATTGGTCACTCCGATCATTACTCCGCAAACACCTCCTGTTGTATCATTGTTTTTGGAAAACCAACTCTTGCTTTCAATCACCTGAAAAGAATTGCCATAAGGGTCTTTCACCCAAAATTGCGGGGTGCCACCCGGATCGCTGTGAACTGGGGTTAAAACACGGGCTCCCGACGCGGAAATAAAGAGGTGTGCTGCCATAGCACTCCGGCATTTTATTTTACAAACATTGATTCCGAGATCTCCCAACTGAGGCACAAATGCGGCAGGCTGCGGAACCCGACTGGTGTACTGCCAAATCTCGAATCCACCACCGCCTTGCATGTTCATTGCCAGAATCGCATGTCTTTTTTGTGGTTTACCACCTGTATATGGCAGCATCAGGTTGGCATCGGCCGCTTCCTCAAATATCGGAATATCCATCTTAAAATGCTTTCTGTACCAGGTCCAGGCTTCATGAACATTTGAAACCCCTATCCCTATTTGTTGAATTCCTGAAATGATTTTTGCCATAAGCTGCGAATATAATTCAAGTGGTAGTACGAAAGAGTGAAAGAATGAACGAAGTGTATCTTTGGCAAAGGCGTTGCTTCTTTATCACTAACCATTCACTCCTTTCGGCCTTAACTCTGGCTGCTTTCCGGTCATAAAGCCAGAGCCGAATCCTGTGAATTATGCACAGCAATTTGCCAGGTAACTCCTTTGATTGTTTATTTAACAGAAAAAAGACCTGTTCTGAATTGGGACCAATTTGACAATTTTTTTCTCGTGACATCCTTTTTTATGCATATTTGAATTTTATATCAGTTTTTTGATAAAACTACTGGCAACATTAATTGTAACAGTCGGAACACTGATTTCCATCGGACAAACTAAAGAATTTTATGACCGCATTGCGGATTCTTTAATTAGAGTGGGAAAGGCGGATTCTCTTATTCCATATTTTCAAAATGAACTAAAATCAAATCCAAAAAGTGAAGATGTTCTTAGAATGCTTGGCTATTTATTCATTGTGAATAAACAGCCCGATCTTGGTGAAAAATATTACCGTCAGGCTTTGGTAATCAATCCAGGATGTGTCCGCTGCTTTATGAACCTTGGCAAGATTTACATAACAAGGAGCGATTATATTAAAGCGTCAGAATTATTTGATCAAGCCATTATTATAGATCCCAATGATCCCATTCTCTTTTCAGAAAGGGCACAGCTAAGAGAAATAAAAGGTGAAAAATTTGCAGCTTTGATTGATTACAATAAGTCTGTTGAACTAGATCCATTAAATCACGAATATTATCTTCTCAGGGGAAGATTTTATTCAAAAGAAGGACGGTTTTCACTCGCCCTTTCTGACTTGAATAAAGCCATTGAACTAGTCCCCAATCATTCCGCACCTTATTTTGAAAGGTCTCAACTTTTTTATGATAGTCGTATGTTTGAGGAAGCTTTAAACGACGCTAATTATGCCATAATACATGATAGCACCCAATACCAAATGTATGTTGGCCGGGGTGCCATTTATACTGAATTAAAACTCTATGAAAGAGCAATTTTGGATTATTCCAAAGCTATTGCACATAGTCCGGAAGACTTCTATTCTTATTATCAACGGTCTTTAAATAAGTACAAATTAGAAGATATGGAAGGTTTTTGTGGTGATGTTCACTTATCTCTTTCAATACTCATGAAAAATGACCCGGTGAATCAGCTAAAATCCGATATCGAATATTCAGTTGAGGTATTCTGCGACTCGACAAAAGCGAGCTATTATTATCAAAGAGGTATTGCGTTTTACAACCTTCGTCAATTTGATAAAGCGGTTGATATCTATTCAAAAGGTGTGAAGAAATTTCCAAAAAATGCGATGCTCCTTTCGTTTCGTGGCAATGCATATTTTGCTCTTGAGGAATATTCAATGGCCATAGCAGATTATGAAGCCTCTATCGAAAATAAAGAAAATGTTTTTTTTGATATTGAGATCAATAAACGGCACACCGGTTTATCTGCCGATTCCTTACAATTATATTTAACCGGATTTGTAGCAGGAATGCAAATCAGCATGGCCGAATCTTTATTTGCATTGGGACATTATGATGAAGCCCTGATAGAAATTAACAAAGGGCTGTATATCGCACCTGAAATGAGGGAAATCGGCAAAGAAATATATTATAACGTTCGTGGGAACATATATCTGGCATTAGGGAAATACTTACTTGCACTTAATGATTTTGACAAGTGCATTCAGATAAATCCGGGGTTTCCGCTGGCATATGTAAATAGAGCTGTTGCCAAGATTAATTTGTCCAGCAAAATTCACATGAAAACATACTCAATCAGGTCAGGGGAAAGCTTTCAAACATTTAATCCTAACTGGACGATGCCATTGAAAGCATCTGTTAAAAAATCTGATGAGAATATTACATCTGCACTCACAGACTGCAACACTGCTATTGAAATTGAACCTAATCTGGACTTTGCATACTATATGCGTGGTCGAATAAAAAAAATGCTGGTCATGGGCGATTACTGTTATGACCTTATGAAATCCAAAGATCTTGGTTATCCGGTGGAACTTAGCCTCATAAATAGTTGTCTGCGATAATTAAGAAACCCAACTCGTCTTTCATTCCGGTTGGAAGAAACGATTTGAGCTTTTGTCTAATTAGCTTTCACCCTTGAGGCTATCTGGTAATAAAGCCATGGCCAAATCCTATGAACGTAATGTAAGATCAATTCACCCCTGGCAATCATCACTTCACGTTTTCTTTTTTCAATAGCCCGAATAATTTTACGGGCACAAACATCTGCCGGAATCCCGTTTTTTTGCCCTTCGTCATAAATGCCGTGTTTGCCGCCATCTTTGCTCAAAGCGTTGACAGAGATAGGGGTGTTTATCCGTCCCGGACTGACAATGGTGACCCCGATTCCTGTTCCGTTCAATTCCAGTCCGAGGGTTTCGAAAAATCCTTGTAAAGCATGCTTTGCCGCTGTGTAACCGGATCTATTCGGAAAGCCAAACTTGCCCGACATGCTGCTGATAACGGCAATCTGTCCATGTCCGGCTTTCAGCATGTGCGGCAATACACTTTTGGTAAGTGCCACCGAGCCGAAAAAATTCACTTCCATCAATTTCCTGAATACGGCCATACTAGTTTCTATGGCCAAAGATCTTTGGCTGATACCACCGTTGTTGATAAGTAAATCAATTTGCCCATAAGCAGAAATGACCTTATCAACTGCGTACTCAAAATCTTCCTGTTTTTCCAGATCCAGCGGAATGACCATACACTCCGAGCCGTTCCTTTCGCAAAGAGTTTTCAAGACTTTCAGCACTTCAGCCCTACGAGAGGAAAGAACGAGCCTATTGCCGTTTCCTGCCAGTTCCAGTGCCAAAGCCTCACCTATTCCGGAACTGGCTCCTGTGATCCATATCGTCTTATTTTCCATTGCGTTTATCCATACTTGTCCATTGACCGATTTTCATTTCCATCGGCTGCCTCCTTTCACAAATCTTTCAATTTTAAAATGTCTCAAAAATATTGCGTTGACAAAATTACAAATGAACGAGCTTGTTAAATTGTCACAGTCGTATAAATTAAAATTGTTCATAGTTGATGGGACAATATAGCTGAAGAAAAGGCCATGGATTGCATATCTGAAGAACATAAAAAACTTCTTGACCAACGTCTTCAGGCAATTAGTTCAGGAAGCGGAAAGTTTAGATCGTAGTCTGGAAATATGTTAGTATCCGAAGTTTTATGTTATTTGGTTCTCAAAAATCTCAAAACTTCATTATTGGTCCACTATTATAGCTGATGACTTACTGAAAATAAATATTAACCACTTATTTCTCCAGTTTCTTTTTCAAATACTGCCCCGTCACACTTTCCTTGCAACCAATCAAAGCTTCAGGCGTTCCCTGAAAAACGATATTCCCGCCTTTCTCTCCTCCGCCCGGCCCCAGGTCTATCACCCAATCCGCACATTTGATGACGTCGAGGTTGTGTTCTATGATCACAATGGTATGTCCCTTTTTGATTAATTCATCAAAGGAAGTCAAAAGCTTTTTGATGTCATGAAAATGAAGTCCGGTAGTCGGTTCATCAAAAATAAAAAGGGTATGTTCTCTTGCCGATCCCTTTCCAAGGTAAGAAGCCAGTTTGATACGTTGAGCTTCACCACCACTCAAAGTGTTGGAACTCTGGCCGAGGGTAACATAGCCCAAACCGACATCCTGCAATGGTTTGAGTCTGGAAACTATGGTTTCGGCATCTTTAAAAAACAACATAGCTTCGTCAACCGTCAGGCATAAAACATCATAGATACTTTTGCCTTTGTAAGTGGCTTCCAAAACTTCTTCCCTGAATCGCTTTCCTTTGCAAACCTCACAGAGTAAATGCAAATCTGCCATGAACTGCATCTCTACAATCTCTTCTCCCTCCCCCAGACAATTGTCGCAACGACCACCCTCCACATTAAAAGAAAAATGGGCTCCCTTAAAACCACGTTGCTTGCTCAATGGCAAGTTACTGAACAACTCCCTTATGGTGTCGTAGGCTTTTATGTAGGTAACCGGATTCGATCTTGAAGATTTTCCAATGGGGTTTTGGTCTATGATCTCAATCCGTTCGATTTTGTTCACACTGCCTTCCAAAGATTTGTAAGACCCCGCTTTGATGAATCCAAGATCGGTAATTTCCCTTACCAGAATGGGATATAAAACATTCTTGATTAAGCTTGTTTTACCCGACCCACTCACACCGGTTATTGTCGTAATTACATTTAACGGAATGGTAGCATTGACATTTTTCAAGTTATGGAGTTTGGCACCGTTCAACACTATGCTGTGCGTAAATCTTCTCCTGTTTTCGGGTACCTCTATGAGATTCACATTATTCAGGTAATTTCCGGTCAAAGTATCTGAATGAAGCAGGGCATCGAAAGTTCCTTCAAAAACCAACGCTCCCCCTTGTGTTCCGGCCAACGGACCAATATCTATGATATGTTCGGAAGCCCTCATAATTTCTTCGTCGTGTTCCACAACAATTACTGTATTTCCCGTGTTTTTCAGGTTTTGCAATACGTCAATCAACTTCTCAGTATCGTGAGAATGCAGTCCAATGCTTGGCTCATCCAAAATATAGGTAGATCCCACAAGGCTGCTACCCAAAATTGTGGCGAGATTAATGCGTTGCGACTCTCCGCCAGACAATGAATTGGAAAGTCGGTTAAGTTGCAGATACCCAACACCAACTTTTAAGAGATACTCCAGCCGGTTGGTTATTTCCTTTAAAATCCGCTCTGCCACTTCCTGATCGTGCCTGTTGAGTTTCAGATCAGAGAAATATCCGTAGGCTTTCTCAATATTGAATAACAGGACTTCAGGCAGTGAAACTTTATCACTAATTCCGAATGGTTTGTTGATTGCGACAAGTTTCACATAAGAGGCATCTTTTCGCAGGCGGGTTCCCATACAATCGGGGCAAACGGTTTTCCCTTTGTATTTGGAAAGCATCACCCGGTATTGAATTTTGTAACTGTTTTCTTCAATGTATTTAAAAAACTGCCAAATGCCTTTTACCCTTTTATTTCCATTCCAAAGCAAGTCTTTTTCTTTTTGATCTAAATCTTCATAGGCCCGATGAACAGGGAAATCCATTCTGACGGAATTGAGGATAAACTCTTTCTGCCATGCCTGCATGCTTTCTCCTCTCCAACAAGCAACGGCCCCTTCATAAACAGACAAAGACGGATTAGGCACCACCATATTCTCATCAATGCCAATGACCGAACCAAATCCCTCGCACTTATTACATGCTCCAAAGGGGTTGTTGAAACTCAGGAAATTGACACTGGGCTGTTCGAAGTTGATCCCATCAGCCTCAAAACGATTGGAGAAAGGGTGCAGCCCGTCTACTTTTTCTGATGTTGTTTTGATGTATAGTTCTCCATGCCCTTCCCAAAAGGCTGTTTCCAAGGAATCGGCAAATCTGGCCGATTGCTCTTCATCTACCTTGTCAATAATCAAACGGTCGATCAGTAACAAAACTTCTTTTTCCTTACCTTGCGGTTGCTCCAGCCATTGCTCTATTTTGATGATTTCATCGCTGGCAAGCAACAGTCTGGAGAATCCCTTTTTCATTTCTGCCAGTATGGCTTTTTTCAACTCAGCAGGACTCGAAGCTTTAATTTTTATTAATATATGTATAGTTGCATCGTTAGGGAACGTAGCAATAAACTCCAGCACATCTTTAACAGAATGACATTTTACCTCTTTGTTTGAAATTGGAGAATATGTTCTTCCTACCCTTGCAAAAAGCAATTTCAGATAGTCGTAAATCTCGGTTGATGTCGCTACTGTAGAACGTGGATTATGTGTGTGAACCTTTTGCTCAATGGCAATGCAGGGTGATAATCCCCTTATAAAAGTCACCTCCGGCTTTTCCAGTTTACCCAGAAACTGCCGGGCATAAGACGAAAGACTTTCAACGTATCGCCTTTGGCCTTCGGCATAAAGTGTATCAAAAATAAGGGAAGATTTTCCAGATCCCGAAACACCTGTCACCACTGTCAGTGTATTCCGCGGAATATTCACATCAATGTTTTTCAGGTTGTGCATCCGTGCACCCTTTATCTCAATGTGCTTAGGAGTAACTTTAGGAAAATCGCTCATATTTTTATTCTTTGTCAAAACAACGTCCTAAAAAGAATGTTTCAAAAAGTTTTTTTCAAAATAATTTTGCATTTTCAGAAAATCATCGCTATCTTAGCATTCGATTTCAAATTAATCATTCGCCTATAGGATAATACATCTACTTTTTACCATTACACTCAAAAGAGAATCAACCCTTTTTTAACGTAATTAGATGTATTATGAAAGCAACCCAAATCACCGATCAGGAGTTAATCCATCAGTATCTGAATGGAAACGAGCCATGTTTAGAGATGCTCATCACAAGACACAAGAGAAAAGTTTTCACTTCAATTTCCCTTATTGTTCATGATCGGTACATTGCCGAAGACTTGTTTCAAGAGACTTTCATCAAAGTTGTGAAGACCTTTCGCTCCGGCAAATACAACGAGGAAGGTAAGTTTTTGCCATGGGTGATGAGAATTGCCCGCAATCTGGCTATTGATTATTTTAGAAAAACCAAAAGAATGCCCACCATCACTTCCACTGATGGAGAAGATATTTTCCGGACAATAAATGTTCAGGAAGACAACCGTGAAGAAAAAATTATCCGCAACCAAAGAGATCATGTCGTTCGTGAACTTATTCGATTGTTGCCTTTGGAGCAAAGAGAGGTGTTGATTCTGAGGCATTATGCCGAGCTCAGTTTCAAAGAAATTGCCGACCTGACGGAGGTAAGCATCAATACAGCATTAGGACGAATGAGATACGCCCTTCAGAACATGAGAAAATTAATTACAGAAAAATCTTTGAGTCTGCAATAAAGACGAGTTCCTGCCGTTCATAGCATTGAATACAATTTCAGCCTATGAACTTAAAAATTACTTACGACGACCTTATTCTCTATTACTATGGCGAAACGAACGCACAAAGGACGGTGGATATTTTACAGGAACTTGAATTTAACCAGTCACTCAGAAATGATTTTGAAGAATTATGCAAAATCTCAGCTGAATTGGACAAGGGTTTTGCCGAACCAAACGAAACAAGTGTTCATATTGTGATGGAAGAGTCTCTTTCATCCAATCTTGAACAAACAATTTAAGCATCGTTAAAAGGTGTAACTGGCCGACAAACTGGGAAGAATCGGCAATTGATTAACGCGTTGGTATTTTACCCTGTCAAAATAGAAGATATTTTCGCGATTATAGACATTTGTAACACTTGCAATAATTTCCATTTTTCTATTGATGTCGGATTTCTTATTCTTAAAGACAAACATTCTTCTTACTGAAAAATCGAGCCGGTGATAATATGGCAGTCGTCCGGTATTTAAATCGGCATAACTGATAGCCAAATCTCCGTTGGTCTTTGTATAATCTGTCGTTGATCCACTGGCAAAGTCGATATTTTCATAAAAACCTTGTGTCAGTGTAAATGGAAAACCACTTCCCAGATTCCAACGGCCATTGACCTCCCAAATCCGCTGTTTGTCAAGCGTTTTCCCAAATCCATAGGAAGCCACCACATTGACATTGTGCCTACGGTCGAAATGCGGCTGGTATTTTCTTATTCCATCATTTCGTTCAACAATATTAAAGGAATACACGGTCCAGATATAGAGTTTTTTTCCTGAATACTTGTAGGTGACATCAAATCCTTTGGCCACACCTTTTTCTACGATGAAATCCTTTCTGAGATACATAGGCTTATCCTGATTGGCTTCGGTATCATCAAAAATCTTGTCGCGGTTAATATTGGTGAGTTGGGTGAAATCTTTGATATAAAATTCCAGATTCAACTCTGTTAAAGCATTGAGGTCATATTCTACACCCGCCACTGCATGTCTTGAGGTTTGCATTCTGTGGATAATGTTTTTGTTTCCAAGTTTCTCCGGCAGGTCATCGGGGCCAGAAAGAAATCCATAGAAAAGGTTTACCACATCACGATCAGAAATAGCCGATATCAAATTCTGAGAATAGAGACCAGACGCAGCCTTCAATCTGAGCCTTCGATTCATATTGTATTTGACCCTCAAACGTGGCTCGGGGGATGTGTTGTTCAGTGAGGCGTAATGTTGAATGCGGAACCCCATTTCTAAAATTAATTTCTCTTTGACAATTTTTTTGTACCGGATAAAACCTGAAATATCTGTAGTGTTTTCGTATTGATCGATAAACCGGTCAGCAGAATTATATATCTGAAATTCGGTTTTGAAACCGTTGAGTTGTAAGCCGTATTTCAACTCATCCTTCGCCAAAAAGTAGGTAAAATTAAGCCCCAGATTAAAACCGTTGATCCCCGAACTTCTGGGTTTCAAATCCGGCTCGGTCTGGTTTATCTTGTAACTGCTATAGGCAAACATACCGTCAATTATGGTTTTGGTTCCATCCGGAACCAGCAGAAAGTTCGCACCAAAACCATTTGAGGCCCAATCGTAAGAAGTGGTTTTTGGGAAAGCCACCTTGTCTTTGAAACTAAATGCAAAAACATTGGCCCGGCTACCGGCAGCGGCGTTTATGGACATTTTGCCATAAAAATCGCTGAACGAATAAGGCAATTTATCGGCACCGATATAATTGTAGAAGAGTTTTGAAGAGCGATCCAAATAGGAATTTTTATAAGACACAATATAGGAACTGCTTCCCTTACCTTCTTCAAACTTCTTCAAGGGGCCTTCGAGCAATAATTTAGATGTAAAAGGGTTCGTACTTATTTTGCCAGTCTTGTGTTTTTTATTTCCCTCTCGAGTTTTAACATCCACAATGGCAGAGATTCTTCCACCATACTCAGAGCCAAAACCGGCAGAATAAACATCGGCAGATTTTATTATGTCTGCATCGAAGACCGAGAAAAGCCCGATTGAATGAAAGGGATTATAAATGGTCATACCATCTAATAAAACCATATTCATAACTGGAGAACCACCCCTGATATATAACTGACCACCCTGATCGCCTGAAAAAACAACACCGGGCAACACCTGCAGGTATTGCACCAAATCTGGTTCTCCTCCTACGGTTGGTATTTGTCTCAACTGCTTTGGGGTAACACTAATTTCGCCAATTGTTACCTGTGATTGTTTCTTTCTTCGCTCAGCTGTTACTTTGACTTCATCAAAATCATAGGCATTTTCCTTTACAAAAAAGTCCTTTTTAGAAATTCTTCCTGATTTAATTTCTATTGTCGTAATCAGTGAATCAAAACCAATGCTGGAACAAATAACGGTGTATTTGCCCGGCTTTATTTTCGTAATCGAGTAAAAGCCATTTTCATCTGTTGCTGAACCCTGTTTGGTTTCCAGCAAAAAAACATTAAAAAAACCAACAGGCACACCCGTACCTGAGTTATATATAAATCCTCTCAATTCACCTGATTGTGCATTTGATTTACCTATGATGGAAAGGAATAACAGTAATAATAAAGGAAGTCGCTTTGGCATTTTTTGTAAAGTGTGCAATGATACGTTTTTTTTAATTACCTCCAAATAACCGGAATCGAGACTTCTATGAAATTTTACCACGCCGTTAAGGAACGATTATTGGAAATTTAGCAATGGCATGAAGAATTTATACATATTCAGAAAAATACCACAACGCAGATACAATGCGTAGAGGTATTTTTGTGAATAGGCAGTTAATAAACTCAATGACACAAATCAATTGCCTCTAAACGAATACTGGACTGCTCCGGATAAAAAAAGCCTTATGGCATTTCTACTTTGTTGGAAAGTTACGACCGCTTTGAGGAAAAGGGTTTGCATTAAACCCTTAATACACCAATATTTTGTTTTTTTATTTCGAAGATTATGGCAAGATGGTAAAGAACTTGTTACTTTTTATGCCGAATAATAAGACTGGGGATTTACCATAATAGAATCATCCATAATGCTTATCTCTATGGTGCAATTGCCCTGAACCGCATTGGTACCGAATTGAAATGGCAGGCCAAATTCACAAACCAGTTGGCTTTTCGAACCCAAAGTTGAAATGGAGGTAGAACTGCTGTTAATATTTGCTCTGTATTTAAAAATTTCACTGTCGTTATTGGTTATAAGTTCAAATTGGAAATTCAGGCTGTCGGAACCTAAATTACCCGGCAGGGTGATTTTTTTTTCGTAATGTATAAAACAAGCAGATCGTTTGATGCGACGGAATCTGCCTTATTGGTTTTCTGATTGACGAATGGAATGAATCCTAATGAATTGCCCCAATAGCCCAACATTATTGATAACGAGGCCGATTGCGTCACAAATTCGTTGTCATTATCTTTACTCTTGCAGGAGAAAATGGTTACGAAGATCAAGGCAAAATAAAAGAAGGTTTTTGTTTTCATTGTTGTCCTTAATTTATACGTAGGGCGATAAGTACAGCTAAATTAGAAACACCGGAAATTAAACGGTCAGGTAGGAATTTATGTCACTACTAACATAGTAGGTGACAGGCACCAAGATAAGAATTAATGAAATAGCCGGTTATGGATTAACATTTGAAAAACCGGATTTGTATCGAAACATTTAGGGTTTTTCATGCTGAGGCCTTGAAACGAGGCTTCCAAAATCACGCTGATGCCTTCTATTGTCACCCATACCCTGATGAGCCAACACTTATTATTTTTTTCATTCAAACAAAATGGTCTGTCATTAAGTCTGAATGCAACATTGGTTTGACCGAAAGCGTAATAATTTATTCTTCTTTGGGCGAAGGTTTAGATTACAACTCTGTATAAGATATCTTGTCTCATGGTAATTTCTTTTGAAACAGGGCTGTCTGGCTGAAGTTACAACGAAATATTTACTCCTGAAATTTCATTATCCTTTGTCTGATTAATAGACCTGCCATGTTCTTTGGTCGAATGTTTAAAGCAGCACTAATTCCCAAACCTATTTTTGTCACAACAAGCACGGAAACAATAATCTAATTATGAAAAAAATCTTCCTTTCATCGGCAAGTTTTGCCTTTGTTTTATTTGCAACCGCACAAGTCCCAACCCTTCAACTAATTGAGAAAGTAGAGCCACAAAAAGGAAAGTTGGTTATTCCATACGAGAAGTACAAATTGACCAGCAACGACCTTACCCTGATTATTCACGAGGATCACAGTGATCCGGTTGTTCACGTTCAGGTGGCCTATCATGTAGGTTCAGCCAGAGAATCCGTAAGAAATTCAGGATTTGCTCACTTCTTTGAACACATGATGTTTCAGGGTTCTAAAAATGTGGCTGACGAAGAACATTTTAAAATAATCAGTGAAGCAGGTGGAACTAACAATGCCTTCACATCCTTCGATAAAACAGTTTATATAAACACCGCTCCCAGCAACCTTACGGAAACTATGTTATGGTTAGAAGCTGACAGAATGGGTTTACATCTTGATGGATTTACGCAAAAGAAATTCGAAAATCAAAGAGACGCGGTAAAGAACGAGAAACGCCAGCGATACGACAATCAACCCTATGGAATGGTGAATGAGAATCTTTTTAAGAATGTATTTTTCAACCACCCTTATGAGTGGACACCAATAGGGTTTGTGGACGATTTGGATGCTGCCAGTTTTGAGGATTTAAGAAGTTTCTTTTTGCGTTGGTATGGACCCAATAATGCCACTCTTGTTATTTCCGGTGATGTCAATCCACAAGATATTAAGCAATGGGTGATTAAATACTTCAGCAGTCTGGAGAAATGCCCTGCTATTAAAAACCCTAAAGTGGAGGCTCCGTTTTTCCCAGCCGATGTTTATGTCCCAATGACTGATAATATTTGGTTGCCTTTGACCTTGATGTCTTACCCCACAGTAGCAGAATATCATAAAGACCGGGCAGCACTTGATTTATTAGGAAGCATCATGGGTGGCAACAACAACTCATTGTTGTACAAGAAATTTGTGAAATCAGAAAAAGCTGTTCAGGTGTCAACAGACCATTCGTCTTTAGAACTTAGTGGATTGTTTTCGCTGAGTGTCGTGGCGAATTTCAATGGTCTGACCTTTTCTGAAATAGAAAAGATGATTCGCGAAGTTTTTGATGAATTTGCAAAGAATGGCATCACCGACGCCGAATTGGATAAAGCAAAAAAGGGTTATACTTCTCAGGTGATGGACAATTTGACCTCTGTTTCTTCAAAAGCACTGTTATTGAGTCATTGGAATATGATGCTCAACAAACCTTACAACTTACAGGATGAGGTCGATGTTTATCAAAAAGTCACCAAAGAAGATGTCATGCGGGTTTTTGAAAAATATATCAGGTCTCAGAAAGCCGTTATTCTCAATGTGGCTCGCGAGGAACCAAAAGAAGGTGACGATGAAAAAAGTAAAAGTATCAACCCTCACGCAAATGTGACAAAAATAACCAATGCATTCTATGCGTCTTTGAAATACACTCCACCGGTTGACGACTTTGACAGAAGCAAAAAACCTGCGATACCACCGGCCAGAGTGGTCAAATTTCCCGATTACTATACCCAATCTTTTGACAATGGGCTGAAGGTTATTGGAACAAAAACAACAGAAATTCCGAAGGTTTATCTCTATTTAAATATTGAGGGCGGCCACATGATAGAGTCCGATAAGAAAATAAAAATAGGAACTGCCTATCTGACGGCACAGATGCTTGAACAAGGAACAGCCAAACTCAGTTCCGAAGAATATTCTGATGCGTTAGACAAATTGGGTAGCAGCATTAATATCAATGCGGGGAATTTCAATACCACCATATTTGTTGAGTCACTAAAAGAAAACCTCGATCAGACTTTTGACATCCTCCAACAAGTTTTAATGACACCAAGGTTTGACGAGAAAGATTTTCAAAGGGTAAAAAAACAAAACCTTGAAAGTGTTCAGAATCAAAAGTCCAACCCGAACCTGACGGCCAACAAGGTCTTTAATAAGATATTTTATCAAGGTACTTTCATGGCTGATTATTATACCGGTGACTATAAATCGTTGAGCAAAATTTCTCTGGCAGAGTGTAAAGCTTTTCATGCGGCTTATTATTCCCCCAATTATACGACCCTTTCAATTGCCGGAGATATAGACAAAGATGAAGTGTTGGCAAAACTTGGATTTCTGAAAACATGGGCAAAGAAAGATTTTGTGATGCCGGTTTTCCCGCCTTTGAAAATGCCTGATAAAACGCAAATTTATTTAGTTGACAAGCCTTATGCGGCCCAATCCACTATTGTTGTAGGGCATCCATCTCTTAAGTATGATTATAATGGAGAATATTATAAAAACACCGTAATGAATTTTCCGCTTGGCGGAGCTTTTAACAGCAGAATAAATCTGAATTTGAGAGAAGACAAAGGATACACCTATGGGGCGAGATCATACTTCACCGGAAACAAATACAACGGGGCATATATGTTTTCCGGTGATGTGAAAAAGGAAGCCACAGACAGCACGCTAACGGAATTGATGAAAGAAATCAGAAATTTCAAAAGTGGTGGGGTGAAAGCCGAAGAACTTACATTTACGAAGAACTCGATCCTTTTGAGTGAAGCATTGAATTACGAGACTCCATTTCAGAAATTGTCATTGCTCAATAACATCCTTCAGTATAATTTGCCGAATGATTACACCAAGGAGCAACAACAAATTGTCGCATCGTTGACAGCTCAGGACATAAACATGCTGGCCGGCAAGAATCTTCACCCCGACAAAATGATCATTGTGGTTGTCGGACACGGCTTCAAAATAAGGTCAGGTTTGGAAAAATTAGGTCTTGGAAAAATAAAAGAGCTGGATTACGACGGAAACTAAGGCTTCGAATAATTTTAACTATAATATAAAGGGCGTTAAAATTCATTTTTAACGCTTTTTTTTTTCGCAGCAACTGTCTATTTGAAGTATAACTTTAAGCGTTATTCTTTTTGAATACGTTATTCATACAACAAGTTACATATTTCAACTATGAGCAAATGATCACAGATCGAAATACGATTTTTCATTTTTGAACGATATTTGATGTACTGTCAAATTTTATGTACGTTTGCAGGTGCAAATCGGTCTGCCGCTTCAACCCCGATAACTATCGGGATGGAGAGGAAAGTCCGGGCAACGAAGGGCGGTACACTTCTGAAAAGGAAGGCGGTGGTCGGGCAACTGACTATCGACAGATAGTGTAACAGAAAATAACCACCTGACCTTGGTTAGGAAAGGGTGAAAACGTGAGGTAAGAGCTCACGCATGCCGGTGGTGACATCGGTGTGGTAAAAACCTTGTACGTTGAAAAACCAAATAAATTGCGGATCAGGCGGCTCGTCTGGTTTCCCTGCAAAGGGATACCGCAAAGGGTAGGTTGATGGAGTTGCCGGGCAACCGGCATCCCAGATAAATGGCAGACGTTTCGCTCCGGCGGAAAACAGAACCCGGCTTACAGATTTGCACTTTTTTAATTGAAGTACCCCTAAATAAAGACAGGAAATAGAAAATTATGGCAAGAATACTGATTGTTGACGACGAGCAAAGTATCCGCGAGACTTTGAAAGAAATTCTTCTTTATGAGGGTTATGAAGTGGTGGAAGCGGCAGATGGAAATGCCGCTTATGAATTGATCAATAAATTCAATTACGATGTGGTGCTTTGCGATATCAAAATGCCAAAAATGGATGGCATTGAATTGTTGGAAAAATCAGCCGAAGTTGCACCTGATCTCCCTTTCATCATGATTTCAGGTCACGGGACTATAGAAACAGCCATAGAAGCAACCAAAAAAGGGGCTTATGACTTCATCTCCAAACCGCCGGATTTGAATAAATTGCTCATCACTGTCCGGAATGCCATTGAGAAAAACAGTCTGGTGATTGAAACCAAAGTTCTCAAAAGAAAAATAAGCAAGACCCGCGAAATCATTGGCGACTCGCCTACCATTGATAAAATTAAGGTTACGATTGAAAAGGTGGCCCCAACTGATGCCAGAGTTTTGATTACCGGACAAAACGGAACGGGTAAAGAGTTGGTGGCCCGCTGGATTCACGAAAAAAGCCACAGAAGCGGATCGCCGTTGATAGAAGTCAACTGTGCGGCCATCCCGACTGAATTGATAGAGAGTGAATTGTTCGGTCACGAAAAAGGTTCTTTCACTTCGGCAGTCAAACAACGGATCGGGAAATTTGAACAGGCCAATGGTGGTACCTTGTTTTTGGATGAAATAGGAGATATGAGTCAAAGTGCTCAGGCTAAAGTTCTGAGAGCTTTGCAGGAAAATAAAATAACTCGAGTAGGTGGAGAGAAAGATATAGAAGTCAATGTTAGGGTGATTGCAGCCACCAACAAAGATATTTTAAAGGAAATAGAAGACGGAAACTTCAGGATGGACCTTTACCACAGGCTCAGCGTCATTTTGCTGCATGTTCCTACATTGAATGAAAGAGTGGACGACATTCCTTTATTGACTGAAAAGTTTTTGGCAGAGATATGCGAAGACTACGGCATCAATAAAAAATATATTACACCTGCAGCCATGGAAGAACTGAAGAAAATTCAATGGACGGGTAATATCAGAGAGTTGAGAAATGTATTGGAAAGATTGGTGATACTGAGCGGAGACAAAATCACCGAGGATGATGTTATTACCCTTGCCAATCCAAGCAGTAGCCGTTCTGGCTCGCTTGATTCGGTCAATCAATTCGAGAAATTTCAGGATTTTAAGGAATATGCCGAAAAAATTTTTATTGATGCCAAGTTGAAACAAAATGCATGGAATGTGGCTAAAACAGCACAGGAAATTGATATCCAAAGAAGCCATCTCTACAATAAAATTGAGAAATACGGATTGAAGCGTTCGGATAAACGCAGATAAGATGATTGGCACGAATTTGCGACACGCCGCTGACTTGCTCAAGTCGGGTAAACTGGTTGCAATCCCAACAGAAACCGTTTATGGTTTGGCAGCCAATGCTTTGAATGAGCAGGCAGTTGTCAACATTTTCAAAGTCAAAAACCGCCCTTTTTTTGATCCGCTTATTGTTCACCTGCATTCTATTGATCAAATGGACAAATATGCCACTGAAATACCCCAAATTGCATATAAGTTAGCCGAGAAATTTTGGCCCGGACCTTTGACTTTGGTTCTTAACAAAAGAGAAAATATTCCTGACATCGTAACAGCCGGATTGGATAACATTGGGTTGAGAATGCCCGCACATCCGGTTTGCATTGCTTTGCTAAAAATGCTGCCTTTTCCACTGGCGGCCCCCAGTGCCAATCCCTTTGGTTATATAAGCCCGACATCAGCAAAACACGTAGAAGACCAGTTGGGCGAAAAAATTGACTATATATTGGATGGTGGCCATTGTGAAATAGGGCTTGAAAGCACCATTGTCGGGTTTGATGATTCTGGTAACCCCATTGTCCTGAGGCTGGGGGGTATCAGTATTGAGGCATTGGAATTGATGGTTGGGGAGGTGTCATTGAGAATCAATCAAAACTCCGATCCCAAAGCCCCCGGACAGTTAGATGCACATTACGCTCCAAATACCAAATTAATAATTTGCGATAATTTATATGCTGAAATTCCAAAACATCAAGGCAAAAATATTGGTGTCCTCAGCCTTTCGAAAGTTTACACCCCTCTTGTTTATTTAAGTGTGACTTTGAGCAAATCTGCCAATATGGATGAAGCTGCCCGAAATCTTTTCAAGTCACTGCGATTATTAGATCAGTTGAAGGCCGATGTGATTCTTGCCGAAAGGGTTCCGGAATACGGTTTAGGCAGGGCCATTAATGACCGGTTGAAAAGGGCTGCTACTCTGCGGTCAATTTAACCATGACCAGTTTTTTGCGGGTTCTCAACTGAATTCCCACAAATTCCTTTTGTCCAATCTCATAAATATTTTGAAATACAGAATTACTTAAGCTATAAGTTCTACCGTAGGAGTCCCAATTTTTACCCGAAGACTTTTTGATTTTTCCACCTTTCCCAGCAGCCTTAGTTCCAACAACATAAGTTGAATAATTTAAAGACTCGGGGTCTACTTTATAAACAGCAGCTTGAGCCATTAAATACCAACTTGAACCGTCAAAAGATGTGATTACACCCTTATCATATTTAATCAAACCCCAATCGTTCTTGTCAATAAAATCCATTCGAGGATCTTCATCAGGATCTCCCAGACCTGCAGCTAATATCAAATCACCATAGTGCCAAACATAATAATAGGTGGTTCTACTGCCGACATTATCGCTGTAGGTAGTGACTGCAATTATTTCTAACCACTGTTTTTCAAGGATTGCAGAAATCTTACCATCTTCAGTGTACGTGACCGCTATAACTGTGTTCAAATTGGTAATGCCATTTTCATAGTACTTAACAACTTCTTTTGCCGCTTTTTTCTTTTTAGAGCTTTTTTTCTTGGCCCCATACTTTTTGGCAGCATCAATTTGGCTTTTGTTAATTTTTTTAATCATCTCAGGATCAAATACAGATGTCTCATTGGAGACTTCTTCCATAGTCTTTTTATTCAATCGAGTGGCGTGAATACCGGTAGCAACATCAAGTCCTATAACGTCTTCATATAAAATTCCAACCAGGTCAACATATTCTCCATCCTTTGAAAACCCAAGATTTAAGTCCATGATCAGTAATTCACCCTCTGTTTCATATTCTATTT
Organism: Bacteroidia bacterium; assembly: GCA_020053795.1. Taxonomy (GTDB): domain Bacteria; phylum Bacteroidota; class Bacteroidia; order NS11-12g; family UBA9320; genus JAGVMN01. The sequence continues at coordinate 32,873 of JAGVMN010000006.1, forward strand.
CATCTTCTGCATCTTTTCCCAATCTGAAGACTGAGTAGCTCAAATTTTCAATTTTTTCAGTTGTCTTTCTGCCTGCCTTCTTTGATTGTTTTTTAGTCGTAGTGACCCTTTTTTCATTTTCGGCTACCACAAACATGGTACCTTCTGCATCGCTGCGGAATCTTTTAACGTATAACTTGTTCCCGCTCTTAGAATCCACTTTGAAATTGCTTCGATGGTTGATCACTACCATATTTTTGTCAAGCAGCCAAAAAGAAAAGGACTTCAAAGTCGTCTTTCGCATTTTTTCCTCAGCCAATCGGCTAACTGTGGTGAAAATTCTCCGCCTGCGTTCCCTTGGTGTTGGGTCAACACCTGTTACAACAATAAACTTGTCATTCTCGCTCATTTCTATTGTGTAATACCCCGGATTAAATTTCCTGCCTTTGTAAGGAACTTCAGCTACTTTGAATGGTTTTCCGGAGAATGACAAATCTGAAGGATCAACTTGAACATAAAACAAGTAGTCCTTCTTTTGGGTAGTATTCAGAAATGAAAAGAACACATAAAATTTCTTGTCAATTTTCATGAGTTTCCTGTATATGATTCTTTTCTTAAGAAGGCTCCCTGGCAATTCATTAGACTTCTTTACGGTCATGTCTTCACCAACAGTATACAGGTAGATTGGAGAATATGGGCCAGGATAGGTGTACATTTTTTGACCCAAAACCAGTAATTGACCATTAGAGAGTTTGGAAATATCGATGGTCTCGCCGGCCTTTACTTTCATTACCTTGCTCCTGGCTTCCTTAACTTTTAGTTTTCCTTTTTGACCTAAAGCATCATTGCTAAGAACGATGCAAAGAAGGACGACGGATAGTAATTTTATTTTCATAACAATATAAGAATTCATGAGTTAAAAGAAAATACCAACTCTATAAAAATATCCTCCATCAGGGCCTCCACTGTTATAAGTTTGGGCTGGGCTAAATTCGGTTTTTGCTTCACTTACCTTTGAAAAATATCCACCTACCCACCAGCCAAGCTCCATGGCCACTCTTTTGCCAACCAGAAACTGACCCCCTACGACATAACGTATCACATTCACACTCATCTTTGTTTCCGGGACATCGCCGTTTTTTTCAAACAACATGTTCCGATGATAGAACTGCAAACCTCTTGACACCCCATAATCAATTGCAACTCTCCTGCGATACCATTTTATACCTGCCCCAAAATAATTGCCGGAAAGGGAACCATATTGACCATCAAACGAACCATAGCTATTTGATATATTAATATAATTGAGGCCATTGAATAAGGTAAGACCTGCTGTTGCCTCTGCCGACAATGATCTGTTTAATCTTCTCTCGTAAAACAAACCCAAATTGCCTCCAATAAGACCAGTTAAGTCAAATTTTATCGCATTACCAGCCATAGTCTTTCGACCATCATTTAGAAACTTCGAGACATTAGTCGTTGGCTGCGGAAAATCATTCTCCACACCTTTCTTATCTTCTACTTCGTCGTCCTCATCCTCCTGTGCAAAACTATAATTGATAGCACAGCCAAAAATGAGAACAAAAAATAATAGGGTAATTTTCTTCATGAGCTTGTGATTTAAGGTGTCGAAAATATGACATTAAATTGTTATTATGTATGAGAGTTAAAAAAATTTTAAACAGCCTTATTGGACCACTATGTTCGACACCTTTTTTTTATAAAGCGATAGCAGGCCATTATCGGAGAAATAGAAATTGAGAAGCGATAATACCGGCTTTCAAAGGGCCTGATTTCAACTTACCCTGAGCGTTGTAAATCCAAATATCACTCTTTTGTAAATAGTCCTTCACATCTGAAACATATATGTCGCCATTGGCTGGGTCAAGGTCGAGTCCATATGTCTTTTTGCCGGTAAGATCAATGAGTGGTTTTGCAGGAAAACTTGTGGCATCAATGTCGAGCTTGTAAACACCTGAATGGAGGACGAACAGAGAATCATGATCATTGTTGAATACCATCCTTGGAAAAAACTCAGAAATGGCAGGCAGGGAAATGGTTTTGAGTCTCGCAGGATAAACAAAGAACATCGCATTATTTATGAAGTCGTTGATCAGAAAATTCTTATTCATTCTCTGAAAGGTCATTACTGATAAAATCATTCGTTGGGGTCTGTGCTGTAAACAACCCCATCGGTTTCGCGGGTATTTTTTTTCTTTTTTGACACGTTTCGAAATTACAAATTCCGGGGAAATGTATTTGATGTGGTTGGTGGAAAAAAACATCAATCTTTTGGAGAAAATCTCGATGAGCAGGAGAATGTTCTTGAGAATCTAAAACTCAACTCTGTTTATTTTTTTATCGAGGTAGCTCACTTTAAACGACTGAGGTATAGTGGTAATAAATAGGTTTTTGGTAAATGCATCACTGTTTTTGGCGAAATAATGCTGGTAAGGGTATTTAATTTTCTTTATCGCCTTTACCCAGACTTCTTTGTCTTTATCAATTGAGACTAAAATGAGATTGGTAGATCGGTTAATCGAATCCATCTCATAATAAAGACTTTTGAGTTTTTTGACACATGGCATACACCAGGATGCCCAAATATAAATGACGTTTTCCTTAGTGCTGTCTAATAGGCTGTTTAAGTCAAATTCGGTGTCTTGTGAATTTAAAATCACCATTTCGTCATAATGAAAAATTTCAGAGGAAAGTTTGTTGAATTTAAAATAGCTTTCAACCAGTGTTTTTTTCCAATATGTCGATTTCCCTTGTAAAGCATATTTAAATGCGGTATCAATATTTTTGAAATGGCTTTCATGGAACAATGGCATTAAAAGGTTCATGCAATAGAAATACACCTCCTGATTTTTGTAACCTTCAATCCAATGAATGGCCTCGTTGAAATCAACGGCTAATACTGAGTCAATGGACATCATACCAGCAAAAAATCTTCTGTTATATTCACTGCTTGAATTAGTTAACAGAATACTGCCTTTGGTTGAAAATCGATAATGGTTTATTGAGTTGTTTTCAAGAGAAGACACCAATGTAATTAATTCTCCAATTTTTGAGTTGAAGGTAAAAACAAAAACAATATACAATTCGCCTTTCGGGTCATAATTACAGTGAACAGTATCGCCAAATTTTAAATTTTCAGCATTGAAAACAGTATCAAGATTTTCACCGTTATATGCTGTTATTATTGCTTTCCCTTTATCAAACGGGAAGTTGCAGATTTCATTATAAATTTGTGCCAGACTGTTTGTTGTTATACAACCAAAAAATATAGGTAAAAAAAGCCAAGTCTTGTTCATGATGTAAAAACAGGTTTCATGAGTTTAAGGTGCATCTCTGGAAAATTCCAGAGATGCACCTTAAAATTAATTTGGAAATTTAGTAAAGTATTCCGTCAATTATAGAACGCTCTCCAACAGTAAGCACGTTGGAATAAATATTTTCCAATTCGGCGACACTATTATCGAAATTTACCCAGTTTCCAGAACTGGCAGCGGCCTTGTTTGTAGAAAGTGAACTTGCGAAAGCATTTCCACCAATACTTCCAAAGCCTAAACTGGCATTAATTAGCTCATCAAATTTATTTGATGGGTCGAGAGTTAGGGTACCTTTTTCGCCTGATGGCTCACAAGTACATGATGCGGTAAAAATACCGCTTGTACAATTAGGTGTTTTGTCAGCAGGGCATTCAGCAGTACACTTTGCTCCTGTTAATGAAGTGGCACTACAAGAATTTGGTGCTGGTGCTTTATGTTCTATCTTAAAAGAAGACACAATAAACACGAATAAAGTACTAACAAATAGGAATGACAAGAATAGTTTGATTTTATTTTTCATTTCTTTAGAATTAAATATAGTGCCTACAAAACAAGGGTATCGGCTCTCCTTTTTACATTGAATTTTTCTTTTTGTCAACTAAAAACCGTTATGGCATTCGGTTGAAATTCACGCGGGCCCAAATGTGAATATCTTTTCAAACGTACAACCTGTAATTTCAAATGCAAGCTTTTTAACGAAAAAATTGTTATGATTTTTATCAGTTGTTCATTTCCGTTCTATGTCTCGTTTATTATTATGTCTCATAAGAAGTCAAAAGAACCCAGCCATCGCTCGCGTCCAGCGACCAGATAGCTATCGGGTCAGAAAAAGAAATTGTGAGGCAATAACCCCTGCTTTTAATGGCCCTGCTTTAAGCTGTCCTCGGTTGTCATAAACCCAAACATCGCTTTTTTGTTGAATGTCTTTAACGTCAGTTACATAAATGTCGCTGTTGATTGGATCCAGGCCGAGTCCATAAGTTGTTTTGTCAGAAAGCTTGATAAATGGTTGGGCTGGAAAGACAGATTCTTCAATCCCTATTTTATACACGCCTGAGTGGAGTACATACAAAGTATCGCCACTGCTGTTTATAGAAAGCCGGGGAAAAAATTCAGAAATGGCAGGCAAGGAAATGGTTTTTAGCCCCGCACCTGCGGGCTTTGTCGATGGATCAATTTGAGTCAGAGCTCCGCTGTGCGTGGCATCTCCGCCACTAAATATCCAAAGTTTATTGTTTTTGTCTTTTACGATATTTCCCGGTGAGGTGGGCAATGGAATGCTATCTGTGAATGTCAAAGAAACCGGATCAAGGGCCAGCAATTTTTCGTATCTGACATTTACAATCCAAAGCCTTCCATTTAAAAATATCATATCTTCCGTCCAGCCCATGCATGGGATTTCATTCAAAATAGCCAGCGTGTTCAGGTCTATCTGATAAATTACATTTTTATAAAGCTCAGTAACAAAAGCTATTTGATCACTCACCGCACAAATCTTCCGGGGGGATCGAAATTGGTCATTGAGTGCCAGACTTTTTAACGTTGAAGTATCCAGTTTTTCAATTTTACCTGAGTTGTTCACCACCAGATAAATATTGGAACCGATCAGCACCATTTGATTTATAACGTCACCCGCCTTGCGGTCATTTGCCTTTTCGAAAACGGCGTTCTCAATAGTCATGTTTTTTTTGTCAATGGCAGAAACCGAAGCGTTACCCCAATTGAAGTTCCCCTCGTTCATAACCAATACTTTACCCCTGACAGAAGTTGGCTGCCGTATGGCTGGCTCATCGGAACAATTAGACAGCAGAAGTTCTGAACATAAAAGAATAAAGACTTTCAGTAAACGCATAGACGCATCGTGCTGGTTTTTAAATCGTCAACTACTTCGAGCAGGTAAACCCCCGGCAGCATAGGTGCAGAAATGAAATTGGTTTCTATTTTGTTTATCTGACTCACCAACCTGCCATGAAGGTCGAAAACACGTATAATACTTTCAGGTTCTTTCTTTTTCAATGTGATTTTCTCACCAGCCAAAACAGGATTTGGATAGGCAATACCATCTGTTGCAAAAGCCTCATCTATTCCGGAATAACCGGGCGATAAAATTGCCAAAGCATCCAGATCGAACCCACCGGTAGCAAATGCTGTCGGCCATGGGTCGTTAATTTTTCTGCCTTTGGAATCTCTGCTGCTATAGCGGTAATCCAAACTTCCGACGACATCAGTTATTCGGATGTATTTGACATTTGATTTATTCAGCAAAACGGTATCCGGAATTTCAGCCAGATCGAAGGGGGTACCATAGAACACCTGATGCTTGCCGGCAAGATTTTTTATTTTTTCGGGATTTAATTCCGATGAATTGGTGAATTGTAAGGTGGTGTCATGGAGGCTTTCGGTTTCAAATCCGAAATAATTAATTCCGTCAGAACTCACTTCAACAAATCCAAACTCCAGGAAATAGGCCGTGCTTGCCTTGAATCCATTCTCAAAAACAGCGAACTCAGGTCCGATCAAATCTTTCAAAGGTTCGGTCACTGTAATAATAGCCGAACCACGGTCGCCGAGGCTGACAGCTATTCCATCGGCGATGCCCAAAGCACTTGATGGCGTGCCATTGGTTGGCTTGCCCAGACCGGTGTCGGCCATATTTTGCCAACCTCTTTTCACTTCAATATTTGTTGTCCAACCCTTTATTTTACCGTTGGTATAGTGTATGGCTTTGGAACCTGTGAGTCCTCCTGCCGGATCGAACTGAGCTTGGGCAGTTGAAAACCAAACGAAAAGCGAAATAAACAGATGGACTCTCATTGTTTGATGAATTTGGTTTGCATGATGGTATGGTCTTGTTCTACTCTGACAATATACATTCCCGGGCTGAAATCGCCGACGTATAATCGATCTTCTTTTGACATTTCTTTCTCAAAAACTATCCTGCCGTCTAATGACAGAATTTGTATTTGTCCGATTCCTTCAATGTTTTTGAAGCTGATAAAGTCTGAGGTGGGGTTTGGGTAAGCGGTCATTCGATGTTTAGAAATACCTTCAATAGATGCACCACAATTATATAGAAAATTTCCTAAACAGAAATAGGCCGGGGTATTCATTCCAAATGACGAAGTGTCCGAAGATTCCATTGTAAACTCAAATGTAACCGCCAATTCTGTGAGATTGACTGGGGTCCAATTTCTAACTATATAATCCTGATTGTTATCTAAAAATCGAAAATCAGCTAAGAAAAAAGCAATTGAATCAACCATATTTCCACTCTGGTCATAGCCCTTAATAATAAGTTTTAACCAGTCAGGATCATTCCCGGTCGGACCTCCAAATTTCTTAGAAAACTGATCACCATCTTTCATCGCGAAATAACTATATACCGAGTTTGTTACCACGACACTCACGTTTGAGCCCCAACAATTACTTGCCAAAGAATAATATGGCAAACGAGTCCTCGCCTTATAGTTGCCAACAATGTAGTTTCTTTTTCCATCAAATCCTTTACCCGTAATTGCACTGTATTGGTTTGAAAATCCACGGGTAATAGTGTCGGAATGATTGCTAACCGCCCAACCTGACCAACTATTCCAATCGTGATTATAATCATTCTCGAAAATGACATTATCACTGATAAAAGCTGTTTCATTTTGAACGCCATTCCAATACCCAAGCGAATCAAGAGTGAATTCGTCAAAATTTGAGTTGTTGAACGGTCTGGCTTTGAGGTGTCTTAAGCCATTGACATCATCTAAACAAAAAAACAATGGGGTATTAATCCCAAAACTACCAACATCAGAACTTTCATAATCGAAGTAAATACTGTCAGTACTTTTCCAACTTGCCATATCTATCCATAACCACTCATTGAGAATAAAATCCTGACTGTTGTCAGAAAACCTGTAATCAACGAGATAAATTTTTGATGAATCAACCCTAATGCCACCCGAATAGCCATACGTTTTGAGTAAAAAATAGTCAGGATCATCCCCACTAATTCCTCCAAATTTCTTCGAAAAACTTGAGCCATTTTTTATATCGAGAGCTGTATAGGTGCTGTTTGTTACACGCATCCCACTTATTACAGTAGGAGAGTCAAAAACCATCCATGCATTGCCTGAAACAACACCATATTGCGAGGTCATTTGAAATGCCCCGCCATTATAAGAACTGTATTGATTGCCATAACCGGGCGTTACAGAATCCTTCATGTTGCTGATACCAAAGCCCGACCAGACTTTATAGGTGGTATCATAGACATTTCGGAAGGTGATGCCGTTGGACTTAAAGCCCCCGCTCCCATCGGAGCCATTCCAAAAGGTGTCGGCTTTGCTGAGTTTTGGTGCTTCAAAAGTGACAGGAAATGTTTGGGCTGTGCAAAAAAATGAAGCTAATAGCATTGAACTGGTGAAGTTGATTTTTTTCATGATGGTTTCTTTTTTTGTTTGAAAATATATTGAACGCCCACCGACCCGTTAAGTGGTGGCATGGGTCTTAAATTCACTAACTGGTATTGGCTGTTGTATAGATTGTTTGCCTCAGCTAAAAACGAAAAAGCGTTTTTATCCCAACTCAGAACAAGGCTTCCCCAATAAAAAGCTTTTAGCAGATCATCGTGATCTTCATTTAAAAAGCGGTTTGAAGTAAAAATATTTGACCACCGCAATGAAAAATTATGGTATTGAAAAGTCAGGGTTGAAGAAAGCCTGTTTGCCGGTACATAGGCAATTTGGCGGGTGACATCATAATAATCGTTTAGGTTTAGATTTTTCGAAACGAGATTGAGATGCCACAAGGCATTCCATTTAACAGCAAATTTTCTGAAGCTCTTATGAAAATTGAGTTCTGACTCATGCCCGCGTCCCCAAACACCGGCCACATTTTGCGGCTGCCAGATGCTCAAAACACCCGGAACCCAGTTGATGTAATTTTCAATTTTCAAAAGGTAATTGTTCCACTGCAAATCCCATTGTTTGTTGATTTGCCAATGGAAACCAAACTCTGCATTCCATGACCTTTCTGCCTCAAGTTTTGGATTGCCCCCCGGATTCCAGTAAAGATCGTTTAAAGTTGGTAACCGATAGGCGTTCCCGACTCTGAGATTGAGTCTGATTCGTCTGGATATTTGATGTTGAAAAAATGCGGAGGCCGTGAATGGCCTTATGGAACCATTGGCCCACAGTTGTCGTGCGGCTAACAAAATGGATGTTTTCTTCTTATGATATTTATGCGTTAAGCCCAATGAAATTTGAGACAAATTTGGCTTGCCGATATATCCTGATGATTTGCCTTCTTGTCTGGTGGCGTTCAACACACCACTGCTGATACCCATTTTCCAGTCCCGGTCAAATTCGGCAATTCCTATATAACCCTTTGATCGGTTTTTACTTTTAAGAGAAATAAGCGGATCGGTATATCGAATGCTTTCATCTAAAAAAGCGGTCCGGAAAAATGCCTTTCCATGTTTTCGAATCATAACGTACTCCACGTTTGCTCTCAAATTCACATCATTCTGGGTTGCCTTTGATTCGTTTTGAACCCAGGTGGGCGGTATCTGCCTGTCGTTTTTCTGATACCAAATTCGTCCGAATAATTGATGCCCGTATCCCCATTTATAATTCAATTCTTGCAACAAACCCATTGAAGATTCTTTTGCATGTCTCATGGTTTCCGCCGGCGTTGTTTTGTAGGGATTAGAAAAGTTGAAATTGTTTTTTGCCCCGCCGCTGATGAACCTTGTTCTGCTACTGAATTTCTTAGAGACAAAGGCTAAATCTTGGCCGATGAAAAAATTTCCGAAACTGCCACCCCGTATCAAAACTCGGTTGGCAAGTCCCAAAAGTTTTTTAGGACTGTTGTTTAAGATCAATGCACCTCCCATGGCCGAGTTTCCATTCAATGCAGACGAGGTTCCGAATTCCAGGGCCTGATTGTCAATAAAAAAGGAGGGAATCAGGGCCAGATCAATGACTCCGTTCATGGGGCTTTGTAGCGAAATTCCATTCCAGAGTACCGCCGTTTGACTGGCTGAAAGCCCCCGGAGACTGACCGTTTGTAACCCTCCAGGGCCATAAGCTTTCAGGTAAATTCCATTTTGTCTGAACAGTGACTCTGACAAAGGGCGACTATTCATTTGTAGTGTCACCAGGCTGTCGGGTTTCATTTGCATCAACCCTTCGTGCAGGCGATCCGGGGTAATAATCGTTTCGCTTAGCCAGACGGTATCCATCTGTGCCCAAACAGGCACATAGGCAAAAGACAATATGATAAAAATATTCTTCACCAAAACTCAATTTGTGAAGCGTCAGGGAAGGGTGTTAACTAAAATTGGAATATGCCTCAGACCAATCTTCGTGAGCCTTTTTTCCCGAAAGCTTCGAATGCAATATTGGTTGCGGCAGGTCTTCTGACTTGTTCCTTCTTTTTGTGGCCTTCCCGTCTTTTCCATAGTTTTGGAACGGACAGTGGCTCTATATTTCAAAAAGAATCATTCGGAACTTACAGCATCGGGCAATGTTCCGGTCTTTCACCGGATTCCCTTTAATCAGTTGGGTGTGACACCAAACTGAAACCGTTTCCAAGGGCAAATGTAGGGTATTGGATGAAAGTTGATTTTTTTAGATGTTATTTTTTTTTTGCACAAGATTGTCTGAGTCAACTTATCCTAATGCCTAACCCAAAGCTGACGGGAAATAGATGGAAAAGTTGATGGGAATAAAATTCAAAAAATCAAATTATTCTGTCACTACTCAAACGCACCAATCTTACGGCTGAACTTTGATGTTATAGGTTTTGTTTTGATCCTTCAGTATCAAAATGGTCGTTTGATCTAAACGGCTGATATCAAAACACAAATCTTTGGTGAAATAGGCTTTGCAAAGCTGTGGTTCAAAAAGAAGTTTACAATCTCTTTGCGGTGGCAGGCTCTTACTCATATAGGGGCTTGCAATCAAGCCAAAGTAACGGTCCGGACTGCAACCGCTGTATCCGATTTTGAGATTTAATCGGCCTTTGCTTGTAGAATATTCAAGAATTGAAAAGCCAGGTTGCAATGCTCTGTTAAATGAATCTATTTCCGGAATTCCCATTTTGATGGTTTGACCGTCTGGACAGGGAGATGCTGTTAGTTCTTTGATGCAGGTGATCACAACCGTTTTGCCGGCCATACAAATACTTGCCATTGGTTTTTCGTCATAATCGAAAAGTACTTTCTGACCATCGCGAAGCACAAAGGTTTTGTCAAGTATTTCTACAGGTTCCAGTTTGGAGCCATCTTGCAGAACGATCAAAAAACGGCATCCGTCAAAGCCTGTGAAGTCTTGAACAGTTCCAACAGTCTTGCAAAGGTTGTCGCCGGGCAACGGGGTTTTCTCTCGCGGTTTACAACTCACAGACGAGATAAAAAGAATGCAGAGGATGAATAAAATGTTTTTCATAACGACACAAAGATATGACCCGATTGACGAATTTTATGTCTGATATTTGTCTTAAAATTTGAAAGAATAGCCAAGGCCCAAACTGACATCACGGAATTTTTTCTCCGAGTAATTGAGCAATTTGCTGAGGTGGACATTGTAACCGGTTTCAATTTTGAGCATGGATTTTTGATTCAGGGCATAACCAACAGTTAATCCCGACGACCATGTAATTTGTTCTCTTTGCATAGCACCCCATTCCGGCGAAACAAAGTCGTACATATCAGGGTTGCGTTCTGCTTTGTATCGCTGCAAAAAATTGCCACTGATTGCATACCGCATAGCGAAACCTGACGAAATTTGTAAAACTGTTTTTCCTTTATTCAGGCTCACTCCAGCCAAAACCGGAAATTCAAGATAGTTGATTTGATTCCTATAGATGTCAATATCCGGAGAATTGACAGGTTTAGACTTATACAGAACGGTATCACTTGCAGGGTTATTGATTTTAGAGACTTCGTAAATCACACCCATTTGTTGGAAACCGATGCCGGAACTGATGAAAAACCATGGTTTGGCGTAATAGTTTATTTTCACTCCCAACCCAAAAACTGTCATATTTTGTGTTTTCGGGTTCTCTGCATTTACCGAAGACAAACTCGCCGTTAAGGCCGACTTTGATTTAGACATGTCTTTCAATCCGGATTTTCCTGCATTCAATAATATACCGAGTTCCCATTTGCTATAAACCATTGGCAGAGTCACAGGTTCTTTAGCCATGAAGGAAGTCGGTAATAAAACTGGTATGGGGTTAAATTTCCATTGAACGGGAACGATTCCGAACGAAACAGATCGCGACAGCATTGGCCAAAGGTCAAATTTCATTTGTTCAAAAGTAGGCGTTGTATCTTCAGTGGATTCAATTAGAAAGGCATCAGAATTAAATTCTTGTCTATCCGGAGTTTTTGCAGAAACGGGTTCAGGACTTGGAGTATTTTGCAAATTTGATTTAGGTATAGTTGAGTTAAGTTCTGGCTTCACAGAATTTGTCTCGGGTAATGGGGAGATGGCGTTTTCTTTCAGACTATATAACAAACCGGTATTGTTTTTTGTGTCATTTGTTTCTATAGACTGCATCAGCCAAAGAACAGTACCTCCAAACAAAGCAAAAAATGGAATGAGCCATATCCAATAGAATTTTCTTCGCCCGGCCATTTTCTGACTGAGTTTATTCCATGAACCATCAGATGGTTTGAGGACGAAGGTCTTATCTGCCTGCCTTAACTTGTCTTCAAAACTGCCTTGCATGATTCTTCGGTTTTTTCAATTTGATGTATCATTTCCTTTAGCTTCACCTTGGCCATGTGGTATTGGCTTTTGGATGTAGATTCACTTATGGCTAATTTTTCTCCAATTTCCCTATGTGTAAAACCTTCGACAGCATAAAGATTAAAAACCAGTTGATAACCTGCCGGTAAAGTTTTCACCATGTCAATTAGTTCTTTGTATTGGATATGGTTAAGCACCGAATCATCCGCAACCCTCGACTCAACAACCAAATCAGGTTCATAACTGAATCTCAGAGCATCTTTTTTTTTGATGTGGTTAATTGCGTTGTTTACCATAATTCTTCTCATCCAACCTTCAAAACTTCCAGTTCCGGAATAAGAATCAATTTTTGTTAAAATGATCACAAATCCATCGTGCATCATATCTTCAGCCTCCTGCATCCCGGATGCGTAACGATAGCATAGGCCCAGAAATCTTGGTGCATAAGTGTCGTATAGGGCTTTTTGATACTTTGGCCTGCCTTTTTTACAACCCTCAATAATTTCACTGAGGTTTACAGACATATGGCTCGCATTACTGACAAAGTCGGTTGAAAATAAGTTGTTTCAATGTTGAATATTTTTTTTCGATTCACAGTCATTGGCCAAAAAATATTCTTTAAATTCTGGTTCTAAGCCTTAACGTTAATACGGTTAGAAAGTATATGGCATCAGGTATAAATTGTCAGGATTGAATCAAATTTTCCTCCAAAAGGCCACAATGAATAGGTTATCTCATAAGATGTACCGTGCCTGATTTATAATATGGTCGGTTTCTGTAATCAGTAAATCGCACGGTATAGATATATACATCCTGTTGGGCAGGCTTATCAAGATAAAGACCATCCCATTTGCTGTATAAATCCAACGTAGAATATACCTTCTCACCCCAACGATTAAAAATATTCATTTCAAACTGGTTTACCGCAATACTCACCACACCAAATCCTTCATTCACATTGTCAGCGTTTGGGGTAAAAGCGTTCGGAATAAAAACGTTGGGTTCATAATTATAGCAGATTTCGTTTGACCAGGAAACAGCTTTGTTTCCTTCAATTTCATAAGCTTTTACACGGTAACACTCGGTAAAAACGCTTACATTATTTTCAAATCTGATTCGTGTTGAGGGGTCATAATTTGATTGATAAGTAAAGTCACTTTCGTTGTTAACCCTTCGGTATATTTCATAGTAATCAACGCCATTTTGCCATCCCAGATAAGGAGTAAAGTTTATGGTCAGCGAAAGGTCAACTTCTGAAATTGAACCACTTAACAGAATATTTGTGTGGGTTTGAGTATTTCTTAAATTTCCGCATAAGTCAGTTCCTCTTACCTGATACTCGAAGGGGTTCTTGTCTGTATTCAGTGGTTTGTCAATATAGCTTCTCAAACTACCATCAATCGAAGCAATTTTATTCCAAACTAAAGTACCCTCCGGTCGCCTGTCTAATTCGAACGGATACGATATGGCCGGATTACCAGGAGTTTGCCATTGTACCACCATATAATTATCCGGGTAACCAACAGATACAACTTTCATCTCGATGATCAGTTTGTTAATATATACAGGAAGTTCTAAGGTATCCCCTTTGCAGTTAAACTCAGAGATTTCCACCATCTTAATGTAGGCATCCACAACATCGTCAAAATCAATCAAAATGCTATCCGTTCCACGGCCATATAAAATATTGCCATTGGTAACACTCCAGTTGAAGGTGGAATTTTGAAAGCCTGAAACAGAATACGGAATTTTCAAAATATTGGGATGACATATAACAAAATCGCCAAATATACCAGTAGTTGTTGGTTTTGGTCGAACATAAATTATTGTATCTAAAAGCTTACCTGGACAACTGTCTTTGGTTATTTCGATTACAGAAAGCAAATAAGTACCGGGCTTATTCATTACCAGCTTTATTGTTTTGGTTCCCTGTCCGAAAATGGTATCATTCTTTCCAGCCAATGTCCATATATAAGTGGATCCGGCAAAGCCATTCAACGTATAGCTCATAGAGTCTTCCGATTGACAAAAATCTACAGGCCCAATAATGGTATTGGCAACAGGAAGTGGATTAATAGTGACATTCAGATAGATGAAAGGGCTTGAACAGACCCGATTATTAACCGAATCAAAAGATCGTTCCTGAACGCCCACCCTGCCACTTCCGTTGGCACCCCAATTTACGGAAATTAAATTGCTGCTGTCTCCTGATGCCTGATTGCCGCCGTTAATAATCCAATAATGCACGCTCCCTTCCGTTTTCAGAACAGTATATGGAACTCCCTGATCAAATTCACAGACAGAGGTTTTCCCCATTGGTTTACTTCCTGCGAGTGTATAGTCTATAAAAACATTGAGTGTTACTAAATCACTCATGCATCCAAAACGATCGGTTTCAGTAACAAATACTCCACCAACTCCCGCATCTCCCCAATTTACACTTATTTGATTCGTATTCCCTCCTCCTACCTGTGTTCCTCCTGTTACCTGCCAAATATAAATGGAGCCGGAGGTGTAAGTTGTTTTATAAATAATTCCCTTTATATTCGGACAAACGGAAGGATTTCCTGAAATTGCGGGGTACGGTTTTCTGATGTCAACAAAATAAATTGCCGTGTCGCTTGGGCATCCGTTTGATCCGGTTTCAACTGCTTTTACAATACCCGTGCCTTTAAAACCCCAATCCACTTTGAATAAATTATTGGATGAACCGCCAGATGTACCACCATTTGCCGACCACCAATAAGATGATCCTGCGTTATTAAAAACACTGTATTGCACACCTGATTCCAATTCGCAAACCGTGTCTAATCCACTAATAACAGGCTTTGGCGGGCTGGACAAAATAGTTATAACTTTGTTTGATGTTTGTCCTCTGCATCCGAAACGACTAATTTCAGTGACAGCAATTGAACCTGCTCCGCTTTGGTTCCACATCACAAAAACAGACGAACCTTTTGCAGAGCCTTGGATCACACCACCGGTAACAATCCATTCAAATGTTGAACCTGCACTGGCACGTTGTGCAATGTAAAGGTTGTTCTTAGAATAGTTGCATAATCTATCCGGCCCAAAAATACCATCAGCTCCTATAAAGGGTTTTACAAGGATAGAAAAGTTCTTATTTTCAAATTTAGGTGGACAACCGTTATCCCAAACCTCAGCCGTGAAAAGGTATGGTTTGCTTGAAAACTGCGAGCAAGATGGTTGCCAACAAAACTGGGAAACCGTTGTGCCTGTTCCGGTTGTTGTTGGCAAACTCGCTAATGGGGGAATAAATCCATTAGCCCCTGTAAAAATATCACCTTTTCCTTTTAATGTTACATTATCATTATCAATATCACTGCCGGTGATATCAAAACACAATGGTGCTCCGGCTTCTACCTCATAATTATAGGATGAACCGGATATTTTTGGTTTGTTGTTCGGTTCGCATTGAAGAACTAAAATTTGAAGGTCAAGTCTTATTCGGCTAAGTTCAATACCGTTTCTATATTCTGTCACTTCAATTGCAATAACATAACTCCCCACATTTTGCGAATAAAGTTGCGTTAACCCATTATTCGGATCCACTGTGGCAACCCCACCCATTCCAAAAGGTGAATATTCGTTGAATCCGGAATTGTATATTACAGGGTCTATTGGCAATTTTAAATTGGCCGGCGGATCTGGAATAGACCCTGCCTGGGTAGGCAGACCACCTTGATAGGGCAATGCCATTCGATACACCAATAAATCACCATCAGGGTCGTAGGCAGAGTTAAGGATATTCGTTGTGTCTTTCACACACATATATGGTGACGGTACACCCGAGAATGCAGGGGAACTATTTTTGATATTGGTTGGGGGGATGTTGCAAGTAAATGTTTGGCCTTGGTAAGGTTGTCCGTTTGGACCATTGGAATTAAGGTTGTTCTGAATATTACGACAACAACGAACAAAAGTAAGACGATAGCCATAAGAACTTGAAGGCAAGTCAATCTCCCTTTCATAAAATCCTTGCTCAATACAAACATTTTTAGCGTAATAATCACAAGTAATACTTCCGGGTGGATCAACTTTTCGCCTGACTAATAATTTGAAGGTTAAGGTCTGATTTATTGATTTCTTCGCGTTGTTGTTATAAACTCCTATCTTAATTTCATTGTCAAACTCCACTGTGCTTTGTAAGCAATCTCTGAAAATGTTCAGAGTTACTTTGTAACGATACATACCGTTTGAAGTAGTTGTCAGATATTGATAGCTCATATAACCACCAACCAAATGGGTTGCCGAGGCCTCAGAAGCAATAAATAGAACATACCCCAGAAGGAAGTTTCTAAAAGTTATGTTAACGATTTTTCTCAAACGGCACTAAGATAACGGTTTTAATCTCGAAAACGTTTTAGTGAAAACAAACTTAAGCATTATTTTGGTCAAATTTGACTAATATCTCTACAAAGTTACCCAAATCAGTTACTTCTATGTCTTTCAGATTTTCATCAATTTTTATCCCGTCGGTGTTAATATAAACGGTTTTCATCCCTGCGTTCCGCCCAAATTGCATATCGCTCGGAGAATCACCTGCTATTACCGACTTTGTAAATACTATTTCGGGGAATTGCTTTTTCGCCGCTAAGGCCATACCAATGGCGGGTTTTCGCGTGTTTGAATTCTCCAATGCCAGGTTCGGACTGAAGTAAACGGCATCTATCCTTCCTCCGGCATTCAACACTTTTGTTTTCATGAAATCATGTATGCTTTGAAGGTCAGATTCTGTCATCAACCCTTTGCCAATGCCTTGCTGATTAGTGACCACAATGATCCGTGGAAATATGGCTGCCAATTCTTTCAGAGCATTTAAAGTTCCTGGAAAAAATTGAAACTCATCCTGGTGGTATATATAATCACCAATCTTCCTTTTGTTGATGACACCATCCCTGTCTAAAAATAAAGTCCAGCCTGAATCAATACCCCAAATTTCTGAAAGTTTCATTTGCTCTTTTATAATCTTCTGGAATCCCGATGTCTATGAAATACGAGTCACCCACCAACCCAAAGACATCATTGTTCTTAACAAAGGGTTTTAAAATATCGGTTTCAAAAGAAAATTCGGTTTTGACTTCACGTGCATCCAATAAGTTTTTAGTAACACAATATACGCCTGCATTAATAAGGCCAAAATCCAGAGTATCATTTTTCTCCTTAAAATCTACTACCCGAGCATCTTTAATTTCAACCGTTCCATACCGACCCGGTTGATTCATAGGTTTTAGATAAAGCGAAATAAGACCCTTTTGTTCGTGATGAAATTTTACCAAATTCATTGTTGATTCAGCAAAAAAAGTATCACCGTTGAAGATCATCACATCCCGAGTCCTACACTGTTCCAAAGCCAATTTAATTCCGCCTCCGGTGCCCAATGGTTTTTCTTCAATTGCATAGTTCATCTTCATACCCCTGTATTCGTAGCCAAAGTGTGAAATGATTTTATCGCACATAAAACCAACCGATAAAATGACCCTTGTAACTCCCTGATCTTTCAGGAAATTTAAAAGATATTCCAGAAAGGGCTTCCCTGATACAGGAGCCATAGGTTTGGGTAAATCAGGAACTGTGCTTTGCAATCTTGTACCGCGGCCACCTGCCAATATCACAACATCCGGATGTGTCATATTGAGTAAGAGTAAAGCCCTCCGCTGGTGAATTCATAAGGCCTCAAATGGCCTTCGAAAGATTTGATGGCCTCAATAACGCTGAATCGCGAATTGCCCGGGCAATAGAAAATAAAAAAACCACCGCCACCTGCTCCAGAAATTTTGCCCCCCTTAGCCCCGGCCTTCAAAGCGGCCTCATACAAAGCTTCAATAGGGGGATTGGAGATACCCAAGGCAATAAGCTTTTTATGCTCCCAGCCAAATTGAAGAATCTCGCCTATTTTGTCCACCTGACCGGTCAGAAGTGCCTCTTTCATCATCACTGATTGTTCCTTCAGTTTGTGGGTGGCTTCTATGGCAGGCATATCCTTTCCCTGTATGTTCTGCGTTTGTTTCTTGATAATCTCTGCACTATGTCTGCTTTTGCCGGTGTAAAACAATAACAGGTTGTTTTGAAGTTCGTTCACATATTTCTGTTTGATCCGCAGTGGATTTACGATCACTTTATCATCGTGGTAAAACTCCATAAAATTGAAACCGCCAAATGTAGCGGCGTATTGGTCTTGTCTCCCGCCAGACAAACCGATATCAATTCTTTCAATTTCATAAGCCAGACGGGCGATATCATATTCCCCCAAAGGAAGTTTTAACCATTCCGTGAAAACACCTAAAACGGCCACTACCAAGGTTGAAGATGAGCCAAGGCCCGAACCGGCAGGTGCATCCACATAGGTAGTCAATCTGAAAGACAAGGGATTCAGTTTAAAATCCTTGACAACTCTGTTGTAAACGCCTTTCAATAAATCCAGTTCGCCGTCAAGCGGTAGAGAATTGCTGCTCTCAAAAACCGGTTTTTTGTTGTGATCAATAGACTGAAGTTCAATCTTGCCATTGTCCAGAGGCTCTATTGTTGCATAGGCATACATGTTGATTGTGGCGTTGAGAATGGAACCACCATACAGGTCGCAATAGGGGCTTACATCTGTACCGCCACCGGCCAGTCCTATTCTAAGTGGAGCCTTGCTTCTGTAAATCATAACTTTCGCCAAAAGTACAACATGGGTTTCAACCTTAAAACTTTCAGGACGTATTGATTGAATTTATTGAAAAGTCAATGATTTTCTGCACGCATTTTTTTTTGGTTGATTTGCCTTTGACCACGGTAAAAACTATTATTGCACTCTTTTCAACAAAAGTGATTTTTTGGCGGGGTAGCTCAGATGGTTAGAGCGTAGGATTCATAACCCTAAGGTCGGCAGTTCGATTCTGCTCCCCGCTACTTCTGCAAAGGTTAATCAATAAAGACTTTCATGAATTTTTGTATTTCAAATGTTCTGTTTAGATACAACATAGGTACAACAAATAGAACTTTTCCTGTTTCATGTTTGAATCTTTCACTCCTGTGGAAACAATCACGGTAATGCTTTTTATGGATAAAAACCTTCTTTAACAAAACCTACTCTTTGCTTGAGAGGAAGAATCACATGATGAAATGGGGTCTGTTGCCGACACAGTATAATGTAACACTACAGATTTTTCGTCGGCCGGCCCGGGTTGTATCACCTGCACATTGTATGATGTGTAGTTGGTTATCCAGCCCATATCGTAGCTGTTCACGGTCATGTTTCGCTGATAAAGTACGGCATCGTCCTGTATCAATCCAATTCTGCTGCTGCCATAGAGGTGCAGTTCGTTCAGCTTCAGCCGCTCTATCACATCGTTATTGCCCAGTTCTTCGCAGGTCATGGTGTAGGTGGCCATCAGGTTGCCACCCGCGTCGCGAATATACCATGTTGTTGTGACAGTTGATGATACGGTAACCTTTTCTTGATCCGTTGTCCGGAACCATTATTGGCAATGGTCAAGGTTGGAGAAAAACACCAACCTTTGGGCAGAGAAATACCCATTATTGTTCTACAACCTGAGCAATTGAATTTCCTGATCAATAACGAGCCATTTCAGAATTCTTTACCCGGGTTTTTAAAAAGGACTAAAGACTTTTTTGTTTTTGGTTGCACCGTTGGTTTGCGGGTGAGTGATATGAAAGCTTTGAAAAAAAGCAATCTTGAGATCGCAGATAATAACTGGTACTTGAAAGTTCACTCAAAAAAGACCGGTAAATTCACCAAAATCAAATTGCCCGAATATGCTATTGATATCATAAAGAGAAACCAAAACAGGAGCACTTTTTTGTTTCCTCCAAAGAGTAATGTAAATTTGAACAAGCATATTCAAACAATCATGGCAATGGCCGGTTGGGACCATACATTTACCAAAACAAGAATGCGTAGAGACAAACCGGTAGAAATATACAAGAATGCTCAAAAAAGAGAGCATTACCGCTTTTGCGATTTGGTGACTACTCACACTATGCGAAGAACGGCTATTACCACGTTATTGAGTCTGGGAATTGACGAACCTTCTGTGCGAAAAATAAGCGGACATGCACCAGGGAGTGTTGAGTTTTATAAGTACGTGAAATTCCACCAACAAAACCTCGATGAAAAGACCGATCTGGCATTCGAAAAATTGACCAAAATGAGCTAAAAAAGTAAAAAATGGTCAATTTAAGACATAGCTCAAATTCCTATCATCAGTGCATAAACCTGAGTTCGGATTACTATCCTTTCGGGATGAACATGCCAGGCCGATCTTATTCAGGCTCTGCCTATAAATACGGGTTTAACGGACAGGAGCAGGATGACGAAGTTTCGGGGACTGGGAATAGCTACACGGCTGAATTTTGGCAGTATGATAGTAGGTTGGGGAGAAGATTTAATACGGATCCTGTAGTAATAGCTTATTTAAGCCCCTACAATTGCTTCCAAAATAGCCCTATTGAGTATAGTGACCCCGATGGCGATTTTGTCGTTGCCGGAATAGTTGGATTTTTTAAAGGTGCATTTAGAAAGAGTAGTAAACGTGAGTTTGAAGGCGGTTGGTTTAAAGAGGCCAGGAACGAGAGTGTTCGGCATATGGCAAATTCTATTAATATTTATGCTGGAATATTTGCAGTGGATAGGAGAAGAGGATTTTTTCATGGCGTCTATCAGATATTGTCAAGGTTGACATGGGAATTGCCTCAAACAATCTATTCCCTTATATACGCTCAAAGCTTCAACATATTCGGACATGTTCATAAAGTAGGTTATCAGAGTGGAGCCACCTACCTGTATGCTCCTGATTCACGAGGTCCTTATATGGTTGGAAATGTAATTATTGGACAAGATGCAACTGGTGAGGTTGGAGACCTGACTCAGCAGTATTGGCAAGGAAAACAGCGAAACAGCAGGATTCTTGGACCCCTTTATTTTATACACGAAATGTTAGAAGGACGGGAGTGGCTTCTTAATCGCATTGGTCCAATCCGTGAATGGATTGATAAGTCAGGTTTTATTGTTTCTGGTAAGGTTCAAGGTTTTAGGTATAAAGGAGCAAGAGTTCAGGCAGGTCTTTTTACATATAACGACATTGCAAGAATGTCAAGAGCAAGGTATCATATTATTATTCATAGGCGTATTAATCAGGACGGTACGGTTTATGGTTATTACCGAGATGCACTGTTCTTAAAAAACCGTAGGATAATGAGAGTTGGGCACAAATAGCAATAAACATGAGAAAATGCGAACTAAGCATATTGACCTTGTTATTGGTTGTTGGGTGCCATCCAATTAACTCAGGAATATTTGTTACAAACCAACTCACTCAACCAATTGTAATAGAGTATCATGCGTTTAACGGCAAATATTTTGTGGGTATTGACAAGGAATATTCCAGAAAGGATAAAGATGCCGGTTTGCTTTACAATCCATTGCTCTGCAATAGATGTGAAATAATTCACAAAGGAGATTCAAAAGTAATCGTAATCCTGCCCCCAAAGGATAGTGTTATTATTTCTGGTTCAAAAACAAGTTACCATTATCCAGGAGATGTTTTAGTGATAGGTGAAATGAAAGTATATTCTTTAGAATCAGACCAGAACTATCCTGCGGGATTTGAAATTTTGAATCACCTTGAACCTTTTGGAAACAATAAAATTATTTCTATTGATAGTTCCAATTTTAAAACAATTTCCATTCCAGACAGTTTTAATTACCCTTGTATGAGAATTAATAAAGGCATTCTGGACACTAATAACTCTTATTTCACAGATGTAACCTTCTGTAGACTTGAAAATGACAGCATACGATTCACAGAATATGCAAGTTGGATAAGGATGAGAACGAATGTTAATTATAGAGTTTATCATGAGTATTATTATCAGATGCAAAGAGATGCTTGGGTAGAAATTTTCCCACATGAGCCAAGAAAAATTATGGTTCCTAAAAGACCTTAGCTCAAGCCATTCTGCTTAATTTACATGTACAAGTGTAATTCGCTCCGCCAAGCGAACAATTCTCAAGACAGCTGGGGGCAGTACTTTTCTATCAAAACAGTATCACATTCCTTAAATAATTTTCCTATCTTGCCTCCTTAAATTCTCATCGGTATGAACTCTAAACTTACACTGATTATCGGTCTCTCATTTTTTCTATTTATTCCATTTTCTGAGGCCCAAACCAATATAAACGGCGGCAATGTATCCGGCACTTGGACCAAGGCAGGAAGCCCGTACCTGGTGAAAGGAGACATTACCATACCCAATGACTCTACGCTGAACATTGGTGTGGGGGTAATTGTAGATTTTAAAGGAACCTATACCCTCAGAGTACAAGGCCGGATATTGGCCATTGGCAAAAGTGGGGATTCAGTGGTTTTTACTGCCGCTGCCTCCAACTGGCGAGGCATCCGTTTTGAGCGAACACCAAAGACCAATGACACCTCACGGTTTGAGTACTGCATTATAGAAAAAAGCAATGTTGAGGGATTATCTGATACACTAAAACGTGGTGGCGGATTGTATATACAGGAATTTTCGAAAGTGGTGATAGAGAATAGTCAGATAAGAAACAACAAGGCCACTCATGGGGCGGGCATCTACCTTACTGGGAAATTAAACGAATTAAGTAGACTGAGGATTAGTAACTCACAAATTATAAGGAATGCTTCTTACCAAGGTGGTGGTGGTTTTTTTGTTAATTATTATGGTCAACTGGACATATACAACTGTGATATTTCGAATAATGCTTGTACTGACTATAAAGGAGGGGGAGTTTACCTTTCATACAACTCTGTTCTCAATATGGACAATTGTCGCATTGAAAAGAATATACTTATGAATCAAGTAGGAGGAGATGGAGCAGGACTTGATATTGAATATTACTCCGAAGGGAAAATCAGGAATTGTTTGATAAGAGAAAATTCAGCAGGAGGCTCAGGTGCTGTAAATATTGAAGAATACTGTCATCTAAGTTTTGAAAATTGCTTAATTTCAGGCAATCAAAGCACATTTAAGAGTAAAGCACCTAAAGGAACTGGCGTTGTCATTTACAAGTTCTGCGATGTGATATTCCATAATTGTGACATTGTAAATAACACCAAAAATGCCTTTCCATCCACTTCAGTGGCAGTTTCTATATCTACTGGTTGCAATCCTATTTTTACCAACTGTAGAATCATGAACAACACAGGAATCGGAATCACCTTCAATGATTTCTCAACTACTAAAATGATAAATTGTATTCTAGCCAATAATGGGGGTGCAGATGGTATCAATTCTCAAACTGATTTTTATAACTGTGTTTTCGCCAACAATGTCGAAACTGAAATTGACGGAAGTGGTTTTATTATTAGCAGTAATTGCAATTTCTATAATTGTATTTTCACCGGAAGCAGAGATAAAAACAATCAAAAGACTCAGATTGCAATTTACTCTTTGAGTGCCAAACCCAACTTCTACAATTGCATCATTGATGGAGATAGTGCAGGGTTTATCGGTATTGGGGCTCATGGGAACTTTAAAGGGGTTTACATCAACAATATGGACGTTGACCCACAGTTTGTAAATCCCACTGTCGGGGCAGGGCCGTCCTTTGACGCCACCAAAGCAGACTGGAGCCTTAAAAATACCTGCATTGGTGTTTCCCCGGCTCTCAACAGGGGTACCATACAATTCGCTGGAGGGTTTAAGTTACCTGCAACTGATTTTGCCGGAAGTCCCAGAGTTTCGGCGGATACCGTTGATATTGGGCCTTACGAAATTCAATACCCTAAAGACCGCATCAGCAAAAAGCCAAATGTCGGGGCTTTCACCGGTTTATGCGAAGCAAGTGACACGACATTGCGACTGAATATGCAAGCCTCCAATCCTGTTTGGGAATGGCAACGAAGCACCAATCAGGGCAACAACTGGACATTTTATAGTGTTTCATCGGATTTGTCTCTAAAAGGAGTGAAAGCCCAGGACAGCAATCTGTACTATCGGGCTCTTATTACAGCAGATTGCGGATTGAAAGACACCTTTCAAACGGTCTTGAAAGTGTTCCTTCCTGCACCGCTTGATCTGGGTGCTGATACAGCATCTTGTTCAGGAAAAACTGTAACCCTGCAAAACAAGTATGCCCCTGTTTTAGGAAATGTTTATTTGTGGAGTAACAGCCAGCCTTCACAAAGCATACAGGTAACACCACCACAAGCCACCAAATATTCCCTGAAAATCACAACGCCGGATGGCTGTATCTCCCTCGACAGCTTATGGGTAAAGGTTGGCAATAACCCTGTTGTTTTCATAGGTAATGACACGTCTATTTATCTGACAGAATCATTGTTGTTAAAAGCTCCTATTGGACACCCCCGCTATCTTTGGAGCGACAACAGCAACAAGAATACCCTCACCCTGAATGGTGCTTCCCTAGGAAAAGGGCAATACAATGTTTGGGTATTGGTGCATGACAGCATCGGTTGCAGTGCCTCGGACACGCTGAACCTGACTGTGAAAAACGTAGGAATCACATACCTCGGACTTCCGGCATTTATTTCCATCTATCCCAATCCGGCAAAGGAAAAGCTGATGATTGATCTTTCGGGTTATCAGGGTTCCGAATCGCTTGCGATCACTCTGCGAGACCTCAACGGGTCGGCGTTGCAAACCTGGGAGTTGACGAATTCTGCGGAAATTGATCTTTCTTCAATTTCAAAAGGGTTGTACCTTTTTGAAGTTAAGACTTCAGAGGGGAGTGGTTTTAGCAGGTTGGTGGTGGAGTAAAACTCATACTTGATGTATTCCTTTTTACACATTTAAGGGAGTTACAAGGACAACAAAAAGGTTGGCTAAAATCGAAAAACACCTAGTTTGTTTCTCAGTTTTAGATCATTATCAAGTAACCAATTAAATCTTTCTTTCCAATAATCGTTGACCAATAATTTATATTTGTTTAATAATTCAAACTCGTCTGATTTCGCTTGATCTTGAACTATCAAATCAAGAATTATGATTGAACATTCAATCCAAGAATCTGGGTTAAATTTGAAAATATATTCTTTTAATTTCTGAAGGGAATTCAGTGATTCAACTACTCTCAAGAGTTCTACAACATCAGCCATGAGTTTCGTCAGGGTTTTATTATCTAGCCCAATATCACTATTCAACCCATAATAGAAACTCCTTTTTAACATCCTCTGACCGTCAATTAAACAAATCCGATTATTCAGTGAAATTTTCTCTTTGACCTTCTGACTATACAATTTAGAAGAAACCTCCGTAATTATTCCAAAGGAAAGCGAAAACTGAAGATCTATGTCAGAGGAGCTTTTATAATTTATTTCAAGATCAGAATATAAATAAACCTCATTGACCCTCTTAAATAAGCCTTTGCCTTTTTTTGAAAAGCCAAGTTCTGTTAGAAAAGCTGAATATCTTTTCTTGACTTTCAAGAATTCGATTTTAAGTTCATTCATTGAATTCTGGGATTTTTTTTCAATAAAGTTCATCTGATAAATCCCATTTATTCTGTTGCCAATCTTCCCAATCTTCACGGAACTGTTCCTTGCTTTCCTCTGTCATTTCCCTTGTTTCAATGAGCTTTTCAGTTGTAAAACTACCTACACTTATTGACTGTCCTGGTAACAACAATTGCTTGGGGTCTGAGATACCATTAATATCCATTAGTTCTTGAACAGTCATACTATGTTTTGCTGCAATTGACCACAAGCAGTCACCTTGTTTTATATTATATTTCAGGGAATATTGTGAATACTCAGTCGTATAAGTGATATCATATTTATATTCTCCAATTTGAACATTTTTGACCACACCTACGTTAGTAACTACAGGTCTATAGAGCCAAATCTCAACTTCCCAATTTCTTACCTCTGGATAGTATTTTTGTGCTTCTTGAAGATATTCGGCAGCATCTTTTAATCCATTTTTCAACCCATTTCTTGTTGCTGATTTCCATTCACCAATTTTGCCCCATTTGTTCTCTGGTATTATTCGTGAGCCATCAGGTCTTAATTTACTTCCTCTTCCAATTGATTGATTAAATTTATCAAATTGGCCCTCTGATTCGGCAATTTTATCTACAATTTTATGGTTATCTTTTCCTGATTGAGTAAGTCGTTTAAAATTATCAGATTTAGAGAGTTCTTTAACCCAACTAACTCTCTTTAATCCTGTTCGGACTGTTCGAACTGTAATTTTAAGAACTGTCTCTCCGGTTGCTATGACGGGATTTGAAGATACTAATATAGGAACCATTCTTGGCAGGAATTCTGACCCTTCTAAATCAATTCCAGAAATCGGGCAATTTTCAGCAAACGCAAATGGCGAACTATGAGGATAATTTTTCCCTATTGGGTCAACGGATAAGAAGCGTCCTAACCTTGGGTCATACATTCTGAAAGTAAAGTTGTAGCTATTTCCTTCCCCTTTTATTTCATTATCTTTTTCAACTCCTCCAAACCCGTACCTATAGCCAGTGCTGGTATAAGAGCGGGCTTGCATGGTCATCCCAAAAGGATAGTAATCCGTGAAGCTCATATACTCTACTTCGAAGTAGTCTATGGTGCCGCTGTTGTTATGGCTTATCTTGCGGTCGGTGATCACCGCCAGCACATTGCCGAGGTGGTTGCTGAGTTCGTATCGCTTATACCCTCTGAACTGTGATTTTTCGTCGGCAGGCCCAAGTTGTATCACCTGCACATTGTATTCGGTGTAACTGGTTATCCAACCCTGATCATAGCTGTTCACGGTCATGTTTCGCTGGTAGAGCACGGCATCATCCTGTATCAACCCTATTCTGCTGCTGCCATAGAGGTGCAGTTCGTTCAGATTCAGCCGCTCTATCACATCGTTATTGCCCAGTTCTTCGCAGGTCATGGTGTAGGTGGCCATCACATTGCCGCCCGCGTCGCGAATATACCATGTTGATGTGACAGTTGATGATACGGTAACCTTTTCTTGATCCGATGTCAGGAACCATTATTGGTAATGGTTAAGGTTGGAGAAAAACACCAACCTTTGGGCAAGTGCTGGTGAAAAGCATGTTCAGCGGGGCTATCCTTTTAAACCAAGGCTTTCGAAAAAATTATTCAATCTACTGCTTAGTATAATTAGTTTTTCTCTTGGTACATTCCAAATCCAAAATCCAAATATTGTCGCACAAATCCCTAAAACAAGTGCAAGCCATTTATTCAACCAATCAGGATCATCATTCAAAATAATTGTTCTTTCTATATTTTTGGGATCGAACCAAAAAGCGACTTTATCCATTGGCTTAAAGGAGACCTCATTTAGTAACTTATTAAAAGTATAGGTACTGTCTTTATAGCTGCATTCTATTACATGAAGATTGGAGTTAGGAGCATCTGATACAGGTGTGCTTTCAACCTTAATAACTATACCTTGTACCAATACTCCTTTACTTTTAATCATTATTCGATTACTTAAGGTTATAATGAAAACACCAAACATAAAGAATCCAAAAGGAAATAATATTAATGATACTACTTTTTGAATATTCATTGTCCAACTGTCGCTTGACCAGTGGTAAATCTCAATGTGTATTTTTTGGCTAACTGTGCATCCACAGATGATTTACCTGATCTCATAAGACCTTTTGAAAGGTCAAGGCTTGCATCCAAAATTGGACCAACTCTATATTGCGTACTTTGCGATGATAAATTCTGACTAAAAGTTCCACCCAATCCCATTCCTCCATTGAGAAATTTTGTACTTGATTCAAAATAGTTAGAATTCTCTCGAGCACCACTCAATTCGGTTTGGGGAAGTGCTTTTGAATTAAGAAAAGCATAGGCTTGACCTGTTAAACCTACTTTATACCAATCATTCACTGAGAATGTAACACCACCATCTTTCCCTTTTGCAGACCCTACTAAACTAAAATCAATTTGAAAATTAATACCACCCGAATGCTCATCATTACCAAATAACTCGAGTTTTGCTGATAGTGCAAAAATCCCCAATTGACCTTTACCTTGAACTCCTAATCCACCGCTTCCTGCTTCTATACCAACTCTATAAAGTCTGTTATAAGCATCATCCATTTTTTGACCGATAATATTCAACCATGGCATTGGTTCCCATACATCGGCCTTGTACTTATAATTTTTTACTTTATGATCATAATAAGTCATATTCCCTTCAACACGTTTCTTGTCAAACACCAAATCATGTTTAATGTATTTGTGTAGAGTTCCGTAACCTCTGTCTTTGGGTGGATCAAAGGTTTTAATAATTGTTTTATGCTTCCCACCAACATTGTCAAAATAATGTGTCACTTCTTTATCTTCTAATCCGTCAAGATCAATTGCCCAAATAGGTTTGTTTCCGGCAAATTGATATGGAGTAAACCACGGATAATCCATTGTAATAGGGTCTTCACTTAAAAACTTACCTGTTCTCGGATTGTAAATCCTAAAACCATAATCCTGATTTCCAGTTTCCTCATCCGTCTCTTTTCCGTTGAAAGAATACCTATAGCCACTGCTGGAATAAGATCGTGCCTGGATGGTCATCCCAAAGGGATAGCCGGAAAAGGTCATATTTTGAGAGGGTAAATTCACCTTATCAAAGGTAATTTTGTTTTTAACATTTGCCAGTATACCAGATAAACATCTGGGCAATCTGTACTTCGACATGCCCTGCAGAAACTGTACAACAGCTTTTTATATACTTGATCTTCTGATTGTTAATTTTCTTCTGTTGTAAATCAAAATCAATTTGCAAAATCGCTGGAAACATGTCAAAGAGCGGGCAGAAAAAATCACTCGATTTTCCCTGAATCGTCAAACGCATCTAATATCCTCTGCTTAATTAGATGGATAAAAAGCGGAGAAATTTTAATACAGCCGGTAATATATCTTAGAAGCAAACTGCTGAATTCAGATGTTTCTAATATCCCGAAATTATAAAATTCTGTTACGATTTTAAAAAGTAGAATTATCAGGTATACTAAGGCAAAGAACAAATACAGGTCTAATGAAATAGAATCGGTCACCATAATTAAGAATAATCCAACAACAGCCATCAAAAAAATGGTTGGATGAATCCACCAATTATCAGAGTCAATTAATGATACTAACAAGACGTAGAATGAAAGTAGTGAAAACGTTATTAAGATTCCACCGATCTCAAAGGAACCAAATAAAAATGAAAAAAATGTAAACAACAATATATATGCATAGCGATTTTTATTAAGCACCATTTGCAAAATTTTAACCCTTATATTCTTACTTGTCATAATACTCTATTCCGATGAATCTATTAATTGAACCAGAAGCCATTATTGCTCCTCCAACCCCAAACTGAATTCCAATTGATTTTGCAAGTCGTGTGGTGTAATTTGGATTGGTGTTGGTTATCCTCGACAAACCAATTGCTGTTATTCTATACTCTGTATTTTGGTCACTAATTTTATCGTTAGTCAACATTGGAGCTAAATTATAAGTATGATCAACCGAACCTCCTATAAATACAAAATCAGTACTGGCTCCGTGGGTAATTTGAAGCTGATTTAACCCATTTTCCGTCCCATCAACAATTATTCCAGACCTTTCTATTATTGTTGGTTTCGTTGAATTAAATTCTTTAATTTTTATTTTAGAATAATAATCAACAGAGCCAAGGTTTGCATCAGCTGATATACCAAAAGCTCCCTTAATATGTCCTCCAAATCTAAGGCCAAGTGTTACTTTGCTTTCATTTCTCGAAACCCATCTCGCTTTATCTAAAAACTGCTTTCTTGTGACAATTGTAGAAAAAAGGTTAACTTGTTTTTTTATTTCACTGCCTTCTTCTTTTACATCAATTGTTTCAGAGTATCCTTCTGTTTTTGTTCCTTCAACATCAGCATATTCTCTGCCCTTGCTATTTGTTTTTATCGTAATATCAACTTCAAATCCTTGCTCCTGAAGTTTCCATGCTTCTTTATTTGCGGTATGCTTATAAGAATCACCTTTCACCCATCTTGCAAACCTTTTAAAAGCATACCCGAGATTTCTTTTATCAGGTGGCTCAAGACCAAGTGGATCAATGAAGATCAATGGATTATTATACATCGAAGCATAAGGGCTTTCCCAAGGTTTAAAAATTAAATCGTGACTAAACCATCTACCAATCCTTACATCAAGTTGCCTGTAGTCAGTTGTGTAAGAATTTCCGTCTCCACTTACTTCATCATCTTTGGCCATTCCATTATATCCAAACCTATAGCCACTGCTGGTATAAGATCGGGCCTGGATGGTCATCCCAAAGGGATAATTTGATAAACTACTATTTACGGGAGAATGCTTCACAAAGCGAAGATAT
Source organism: Bacteroidia bacterium (assembly GCA_020053795.1). Lineage (GTDB taxonomy): Bacteria > Bacteroidota > Bacteroidia > NS11-12g > UBA9320 > JAGVMN01. The sequence goes on from JAGVMN010000006.1 coordinate 63,273, forward strand.
GTCATCTTTGACCATTTTGCTTTGAAAAAGCAAATCCGAGAGCTATCGGATTCAACCATCCGTGTTGCAAACGCGGACGAGTTGAGGTGACTGTCAACAGTTGATTTCTAATTTACAAAACTATACAAAGTTTTAACAGGAAGAAATTTACTGAATCTATTTTCCAAATTTAGCACTATTCTAAATTGGAGAACATCCTGTATAAAACGCCTTTTTGCTTTAAAGTATAAGAGTATTCGTCTGGCTACTCAACTTTTTCAAACGCCCCTGCATCCGGCTTGCTGTCTCTATTTCTGTCGGCAAAATCAGAGTTAATTGGCGGGTTTAATAAAATACCTATGTCTTTTGCTCCTGAAAGCGTATCGAGCCTAAAATCGTTTTCTTTGTAATTGATAAATCTGGGGTCTTTGTTTCTGACATTACCTGCTTTATCCAATTCAGTTATAGTGGAACGGAGGAGACTTCCTCTTATATACACAGTGTCTTTAAGAGGCTGCAAGTCAGAACCAAGTTCATCATTGAGACTACCATAGATGATGCAGTTTTGGATGATACATTTAATATTGAATGTATTTATGATCCTGAATAAATCATCCCGTAAAATGTTGGTAAAAAAAAATGTCGGTTCCTTGCGGCTAAAGGTATTTTCGTAAGTGGCAAAGGTGCAATGCACCAAAGTATAATCACCGCCATATTCACCAAAAAACGTATACCTCCCGCAATTAACAAATAGGCTGTTTTCCGCGTAAATCGTAGTTCCCCGTCCGGCAAGACCATCGAAAAGCATGTTTCGAACAAAGCAATTCTTCACCGTTACGTTAGTCCGCGAACTAATCTGCGGAGACCGGCACCATATACCAACCAAACCATTTTTGAAGTAAGCATAGGAAATTTCATTCCCCACCGATGGCGTGTCAATTAATATCCCGTTCCATTGCCCGGCTACTTCCTCGTATTGGGGTTGCAGGCGGTCGCCTTCCATCATCACAGGTGCATTAACTGTACCTTTGACCTTTAAAGTTCCCTGTACATACAACCAACTATAAGGGGCAAAATAAACCTTAACACCTTCTTCTATGGTGAAAGTACAGCCCTCGGGAACAAAGATATAATCATGCACCACATAAGGTTTCAGCTTATCACTCCAAGTCACATTGCAAAGGGTATCATTCAGGAAATAATGGGCATCCTGCCCCCAGGCAATCAGTTTGACATCCTGCACATTTCCGTTCGTATTGAATATCATGGAATCCCGGACTATTAATGGGTTGTTCGTATTATTGGGGTTGATGGTTACCTCAACAAAAATGAAAATGCTGTCACCTCCTCTGATATATATGTTTTCAAATTTCCGACCAGGCTCTCCATCCACATTGAGTCTAAAATAGGAATTGGAGCCGCCACCAAGTATGATATCCGTTTCAACGGCATTTTTATTCGGATTCACCACAACTATTTGTTTGTTGACGGACATCGGAACACCGGGTACCTGGTTATGAGCTGTGAAAACCGTATCAAAAAAGAGCGTGTCAATGGTTATTTTCAATTTGTCACTACCACTCATGCTCAATTTGTCCTTGCGACAACCGGGTTCTATTACTATGAATCCCAAAACTGAAAGAAGACCGAACCAGAATTTGAAGCTTCTACCAGTACGCATAAGTCGCAAAAGTAATAATATCATAACAGCACTAGCTCACTTCGACTATAAATAGTTGTTAGTTTGTAAAGGAGTCCCCTTATGTATAAAAGAAATAGGAGGGTTGTCGGTGATTGAATGAGTTGTTTTTGCAAGTGATTGGAATAGTGAAAGGACTTGTAAAAACACTCATTAAAGAAGCCGAAAGATATTTCGTTTAGATCAGCAAGTACTCTTGTGTGTGGTGCTTTTGGTGGGTTGAATGAAATATCAGGAAGGAATGAGGAATTCGTGAAGCAAAGCGGAACGGTTACCGAATTGAATGACTGAGTTTTTAGAGACCTACCAAAAGAACTTGGCCAATGTAATACCCCAATGTTTTTAGATGTTCTACTGTGCAAATGACTCTTGTTACGAATAATAAACAGAAAGGTGGTACAAATTCAGAATGTTTACCTATATCTTTGTACCACTAACCAATTTGGAGAATGTTGCCTAATTTTAGACAAATTGGAATCACAAAAAAATGTCACATTAGTGCAAAGGAAAGCAATTCACAATTCAGAGTGGATTGCGAAAGAACACAAGATTTTACTGGATAATTCTTTTTCCGGCTTGTTGTTATTATCGCCTGATTGCAGAATTCTGGAAATAAATCAAACGGGTGCTGAAATACTTGTTTTTGATTTGAGTAAGGATTTAGGTAAGTCACTTTTTGATTTTCTTAAACCAGAAAAATCATCTGCCTTTTTTCATGACCTCAAAGATTCATTAGATCATGGTGACGGTGTAAAAAGAGAAGAATATGAGTTTACAACATTTGATGGAAGTCATAAATAGTTGGATATTTCAATTGAGAATCAATTAAATAATACCTCGGTTAATGCTATCATCATCAATTTTCACGACATAACACCATTAAAGGAAAAATTAGAAAATCTAAAAGGTGAAAAAGAGCGATATGATATATTGGCAAAAGCCACTAGTGACACTATTTGGGATTGGGATATTTTGAATGACAAGATGCAGTACAATTCTGGAATTACGGAGATGTTTGGATACAATCAATCAGAAATTGAGAATACTGAGAATTGGTGGCAAAAGAAGATTCATCCCGATGATTTGAAAAAGGTCATTAATAAAGACAACAAGGTGTTAACCAAAAAGGATAATCAAATGCAATTCAAGTATCGCTTTCTCTGTCATGATGGTTCATACAAGTATATTTATGATAGAGCATTCCTAATATTTGATGCAAATCACAAACCCATTCGAATGATTGG
>JAGVMN010000055.1 GCA_020053795.1 Bacteroidia bacterium
AATGTTTTTAAATTACTACTTCAAAGTACTGTATTTCAGTAATATGCATGGCCTTTTTTCTTTTTATTTGTTAACAATTTAATCCACTTAACGGGTTAGTCTTATAATTTTCATTCCTCTAACATATCTCTTGCATGAATGGCCAGTATTGATGGTGACCTTTATAATCCGAAAGTAGTGCCGCCGCATTTCAACAATATTCGGAAGTAGTTCTGAGGCCCTTTGTTTGATTGGGTAACTGAGCTTGTCGAAGTTGATGGTTTGCATACCGCAAATGTATTGAATTCGGTGAATACATTATTGGCAGTGGCATGAACCATTCAACAACTCTTTTCTCTTATTTTTGCTTGCTTCCAAAATTCATGATCAGCAAAGGAACCATAGACCGCATTTTTATTGCCGCCGACATAGAAGAGGTGGTGGGCGAATATGTGAAACTGAAAAAGGCGGGTTCCAATCTGAAAGGTCTCTGCCCGTTTCACAACGAGAAAACACCTTCGTTTTCGGTGTCGCCGGCCAAAGGTATTTACAAGTGTTTTGGCTGCGGCAAGGCGGGCAATGTGGTGAATTTTGTGATGGACTACGAGAGCCTGAGCTATGCCGAAGCTCTGAGGAAACTGGCCGGGAAATACAACATCGAAATTGTGGAAGACCGTCTCGATGATCCCGAAGTAGCCCGCAAAGCATCGGAGCGGGAGAGCGTGATTGTGGCCCTCGAATTTGCCAAAAACTATTTTGCCGACAATCTGCTGAAAGACAAAACGGGACGGGCCGTGGGTTTGAGTTATTTTGTGAGCAGGGGTTTGAGGGATGATATTATCGAGAAATTTGAGTTGGGTTATAGTCAGGACAGCCGCACAGCCCTTTTGGAGCATGCCATTAAAAACGGGTTTCAGGTGGAAACGCTGCTCGCTGCCGGACTGATCAAAACCAACGAAAACGCTGCGGAAGATGCAGAACCGCTGAAAAGATATTACGATGCTTTCAAAGACCGCGTGATGTTTCCGGTTCACAGTCTGACGGGCAAAGTCATTGGATTCGGGGGTCGCAGATTGAAAGAAAGCGGCGGCCCGAAATACCTCAACTCTGCCGAAACCGAATTTTATCACAAATCGGAAATCCTTTACGGCATGCATCTGGCCAAAAAGGCCATGCGGGATAAAGACGAATGTCTGCTGGTAGAAGGATATCTGGATGTCATCACCCTTTTTCAGCACGGATTGGAAAATGTGGTGGCGAGTTCAGGAACATCGCTGACCTTCGGGCAAGTGCGGCTGGTCAAAAGGTTTACGGATAATATTACCGTACTTTATGATGGCGACCCCGCCGGACTGAAAGCCTCGAACCGGAGCATAGACCTGATTCTGGAGCAGGACATGAACGTGAACATCGCCATGTTGCCCGAAGGTGAAGACCCTGATACGCTTTGCAAGAAGATGGGCGGCGATGCATTTGAAAAATATATCAAAGAGCAGTCGGTCAATTTTGTCATTTTCAAGGCCAACCTATACAGTGAGGAGGCCCGGCAAGACCCTATCAAAAAAACCAAAGCGATCCGCGACATACTGGAAAGCATTGTTTTGATACCCGATCCTCTGAAGCGATCTGCCTTTATAAAAGAATGCTCTAAAATTCTTGATGCAGATGAACGCATCATGCACATGGAGGCCGGTAAACTGCGGAAGGCCAAATTTCAGAATGACCGAAATGCGGAGGTTTATATGCCTGTCGTTGAACCAGCTTATTATCCTTTTGATTCCGAGATAGCCAACAAATATGGTCAGGCCGATCAGGAAACCGCCTTGATAAAAAGTCTTATTCGCTACTGTAATCACCCGTTTAATGAGGAGCAAAATGTCATCACATTTGTGTTGAATGAAATTGAACTCGATGAACTGGAATTTGAAAATGAAAGCTACGTCCAACTTGTTTCTGAATGTAAGACCAGTATTGATAAAACAGGAAATATAGAGGAATCCTTTTTTATCCGGAACCCCTCTACAGCAGCATTGGCGGCTGAAGTACTTTCGGAAAAATATAAATTAAGCCCCGGATGGTTTCACAATGAAATTTTCACACTCGAAGAAAATGAAAACTATCGAAACGAGGTGATTGAAAATTTGAATTATTTAAAACTGAAACATGTAGAAAAGGCCATAGAGTTAAATTTTTTAAAATTGAAAGAAGCGGTAAATGAAGACGAAGTCATGGATTTTCAATCTATTCACGCACAACTATTGCAAATCCGGACGGAAATAACCTCAAAATCGAAAATTATTATACATCGTTAGCTCAAAATATTTCAAATACAAATTTCCTATTTGCAAAAATGCTCATTTACCGGATTCTGAAAGTTCTCGTTCCCACTGCCTTCAGGGTATTTCTACGACGGATATATTTAAGCAACAGGAAAAATATTCCGGCAGGTAAACCTGTTCTATTGGCCGCCAATCACACCAACGCTTTTTTAGACGGAGCCATCGTTTCGTATTTTCTTTGGAGAAGGGTTTATCCTTTGGTTCGGGGAGATGTTTTTAAAAAATCATGGGCAAATAGGATGTTAAGAAGCATCGGAATGCTGCCTATATATCGTTCGATAGATGGAGCTGACATGAAGCAAAGCCTCCATAAAAACAATCAAACCTTTAAAGAATGTTTCGAAATATTTGAGCGGAATCATTTGGTTTTGATATTTTCTGAAGCTGTGGCCAAATTGGAAAAAAGGTTGAGACCAATAAAAAAAGGCACGGCACGTTTGGCTTTTGACGCCGCTGAACATTTCAATTGGAACATGGATTTACACGTGGTTCCAACTGCGATTAACTACACTTTTTATAAAGGATTCAGAAAAGAAGTCATGGTTGATTTTGCTGCTCCCATCAGGGTTTTGGATTATAGGTCAGAATATGAAACAAATCCAAATAAAGCTATAGCCACACTAACTGCAGAAATTGAAAAAAGACTGGAAGAAAAACTCATCATTATCAAAGATCCCAAACATGACGATACCGTTGAGATGCTGTTGATACAAGTCAGAAATAATCTTCGCTTGCCTTTTTTTGGGATCCTTTTTTATGGAGATAAAAGAATAAAAACAGAACGGGAAACGGCAAGACATTACAATGTATTATTTGAAGAAAATCCGGAGTCGGCTTTGAAATTAGCTGAAAGTGTTTCCGGATATAACAGTCTGCTTCAAAGCCATGGTTTGCAGGATATGTCAATTGCCGGAATCCGCGGTTTATGGTGGAAATTCATAATTGTGGTGGTTTTCTCTATACCAGCACTTCTGGTTTCAATTATCAGCACACCACCCTATTTGCTGGCTGCCGTCTTTACCAAAAAATTGAGTCCGAGAGATGAGTTTTTCGACTCTTTGATGTTCGGTTTTTCCATTGGTTTCAGTGTCCTTTATCATCTCGCAATTGTGGGATTTTTAATTTCATTTTATGGGTGGGTGGGCTTGCTCATTTTTGTGCTTATAAAGGTGGTCGGGATATTTTCATTGTTCGTATGGGAAGCATGGCAGAACGTGGTTCAATATATACGAGTCGTAATTTTGTCTCTTACCATGCCCACACAGATTCAAAAGCTTAAGGTTCAAAGACAGGAAATACAGCAAGCTTGCAGTTGATTGATTCCTTGTAAAGATTTCTTCCATTTCACAATGTAAGGTCCTCCCATCAAAAGCTATTTTGTTATCTCTTTACCCAATGGTTTTTGTTTCCGAAATGAGGCTTTTCGTCCTGATATGGGAAACAATTGCATTAAATAATTTTTTAATAAATTTTAAATAGTTGATTTTTAATTGGTTCAAAAATTTTGCATGGCTATTGGTATCCAGCCTCTACAATTCAAGACTATGAAAACGACTATTAATATTTTGTTCACTCTTTTAATTGTGTTCCTTGCATTCGAAACCGAAGCACAAATACAACTCAAATTTACCGGTACGCCTTCTGTCTCAGGAACAGCCGGAGCAGTTGGAACCAAATACACATGGAGCAATGTTGGAACAACCGGTTCAACAACTATCAAAGCCGTGATTGAAATCATCAGTAAATCCAGCACAGCTTCGCTTGAGCACATTGATCAGTCTAGCACAGGTTCGGGCGACGCATGGCAACCAATAGTAAATGGTTCGCAGACCAGTGGTAACTGCTGGTCAATGGAATTCAGAGTGAGATTCTATAATTCAAGCACAAATGAAAGGTTGTCACTTTCATCTTTCAAAGCTCAGGGAATTGATATTGATGGCGATGGCGATAAACTCAGAGAATTTAACAGATTTGACAATCCTGCCTCGTACAGTGTAGAAAGCAATTCCTATCTGACAACAACCTACAGTTCAGGCAACTATACCTTTAAAGGCCCAACCAGTGTCGTGGATGGGATAGACTTAACCAAAACCAGATATATTGTATCCTGTCTATATTCGAACACGGACTCTTTAAACATAGTACTGGGAGGTTGTTGCGATGGCGGAAGCTGTTCTACTTTTTCTGGAACCAGGCTTCATTCAATAAACTTTAAAAATGCCGTGACCTATAACGACCCGGTTCCCGTAACTTGGCTTTATTTTAATATAGAGAAGAACGGATTAGCTGCAGAAATTACCTGGGCAACAGCCACAGAAATTAACAATTCTCATTTTGAAGTTTACAGAAGCGGGAACGGACTTACATGGGAAAAAATAGGATCCGTAAAAGGTAATGGAAATAGTAATAGTGTACTTGAGTATGAATTCATTGATAAAAATCCATTGGTATTGAACTTTTACAAATTGAAACAAGTGGATTTTGATGGTAAATTTGAATATACGGCTATAAGGGTAGTTGATTTTAAAGCCGGAAAAATTACTATTCAGGGTTACCCAAACCCAAATCAAGGTCAAATGACTCTTGACATTAATCGTGAATCCACTGCCGATCCAGTTCAAGTTGACATTTCTGATATACAGGGAAATGTTATTCTGGCTGAGACTTTTGAACCTAACGGCTCACAAAACCTGATAATGCCTTTAGACATTTCAGCATTCCGAAACGGACTCTATATCCTTCGTGTTATTTCAGGTCAATCTACCCAAAGTTACAAGTTTACAAAGTTTTAACTGCTGTCATTGTTTTAGTTGAAAAGCTGAGGATAAACTTTATGAACTTGTTTCTAACTTTGCTCTCTAATTTAGAGCAAAATGAAATTCTTCGTTGACACTGCCAATCTCAGTCAAATTAAAGAAGCCAACGACCTCGGTGTGTTGGATGGTGTAACTACCAACCCTTCACTCATGGCCAAAGAAGGCATCAAAGGCAGAGATAATATTATGGCTCATTACAAAGCAATTTGCGATTTGGTTGATGGCGATATTAGTGCAGAAGTGATTGCTACAGATTTTAACGGAATGATTTCGGAAGGGAAGGAACTGGCCAAAATTGACGATAAAATTGTGGTTAAGGTCCCGATGATCAAAGATGGTGTTATGGCCCTGAAATGGTTTTCCTCCAACGGAATCAAAACCAATTGCACACTGATTTTTTCTGCCGGTCAGGCAATCTTGGCAGCCAAAGCAGGTGCGACTTACATGTCCCCTTTTATTGGTCGTATAGATGACATGAGTTGGGATGGAATGGAATTGATTGGTCAAATTGCCCATATATACGGAACACAAGGATATGAAACGGAAATACTCGCCGCCTCGATTCGGAACCCTTTGCACATAGTAAAAGCAGCAGAAATGGGGGCCGATGTATGTACATGTCCGCTGAGTTCAATTCTCGGTCTTCTTTATCATCCCTTAACAGATATTGGTCTTGCCAATTTCTTGGCTGACCATGAAAAAGTGAACAGATAATTTTTCTGTTTTATTTAAATTGTTTGACAGGACTTTCGTCCAAAATAATTTTTCGATAAGTTTACACGATTTTTGTTGCCCCTTAATATGTGATTCCGCAAATAAGACGTTTAGCATCTTTCATAAACAAATAATCTTGAGTAGAAATATTGTCATTATACCCACTTTCAATGAGAAGGATAATATCGCGGCCATGCTGGACTGCGTTTTGGCTCTGCCCGAAGATTTCGACATTCTGGTTGTAGATGACGGTTCACCGGACGGTACAGCGGGAATAGTTAAAGAATACCAATCGAGAAACCTCAACAGAATTCACTTGTTTGAAAGAAAGGGAAAGCAGGGTTTGGGGACTGCATATATAGCAGGATTCCATAAATCGCTTGATCTTGGGTATGATTATATTTTCGAAATGGATTGCGACTTTTCCCACAACCCGCATGATTTGCTTAGATTGCTGGAAAGCTGTCGCGATCAAGGAGCAGATATGTCTATTGGGTCGAGATATGTTAATCATTTAGTAAACGTAGTCAATTGGCCGATGGGCAGGGTATTGCTGAGTTATTTTGCTTCCATGTATGTTCGGATTATTACCGGAATGAAGATCATGGATACCACAGCCGGCTTTGTTTGTTATAAAAGAAGGGTTCTTGAAACCATGCAACTGGAGAGAATCCGGTTTAAAGGTTATGCCTTTCAGATAGAGATGAAGTTCACGGCCATCAAGCATGGTTTTAAAGTGGTTGAAGTTCCGATCATTTTCACCGACCGCACCAAAGGAGAATCTAAAATGAGTCAGGGAATAATTAAGGAAGCTTTTTGGGGCGTTATTCAGTTAAAAATAGGTAGCTGGTTTCGGAAGTATAAGAAATATACAACAAGCCCTGAAAGGACGTGATAATTTTCCAACCTTGGAAAAAAGATGTCATTACCCATTTTCAAATTAAAGCAATTTCAGGTTTCTCATGGCAAATCAACTATGAAAGTGGGCACCGATGCTATGCTGCTTGGAGCCTGGGCTCCATTGAAAGGAATTTCTACTGCATTGGAGATTGGCTGCGGTTGCGGAATTATTTCACTAATGATGGCTCAAAGAAAACCCCAGATGAAAATAGTTGCCATAGATATTGATGACGATAGTGTGCGGGAATGTGCCGGCAATTTCAGCCATTCGCCATGGAAGGATCAAATGAATGTTGAACAAATATCACTAAGAGAAATAGCAGCAACGGGCGGGAAATTTGATCTTATCGTTTCCAACCCGCCATATTTTCAAAACAGTTTAAAATCTCCAGATTCCAGAAGAAATCTCGCCCGACACAATGTTGAGTTGGAACCGGCTTCTCTTTTTAGGTACGCCAATCAGCTTTGTCACGAGAACTCAGCATTGGCATTGGTTTTCCCTCACGGAGCTTATGAGTTGTGGCATGATCATGCCACTTTAAACGGATTCTACATCAAGACATTGTGTGAGATACTTCCCGAAACGCACAAGAAAGCCGCTATTTGTTTGTCACTTTGGAGTAAACAGGTTTGTTCTCCAAAAGAAGAAAATATATCTATCCTAAATCAGGGCATTTATTCAGTTGAATATCAAAACTTACTGAAAGATTTTTTGATCATATTTTAGTTGTTGGACATCGCTGAATTTCAATTTATTTTCTTATGCTTATCTTTGACAAAAAATTACTACGCTATGAAACTTACAATATTGTTCTTGTTATTAGTCTGCTCTTTTTTTATATTAAATTCTTGTAATAATAATGAAACCCCACGTGGAAGCCTTGCCTTAACCGGAAGAATACTTACAGACTGCGAAACGATGTCTCCGATTAAAGGTATAGAGGTACAATTGTGGAACGACAAAAGGGTTAATGGTAATGGGGATACATTGCCTGAAAAAATGGTTGCCACCACAGTTACCGGCGGCAACGGAAACTTCTCCTTTATACAGGATTGGGACACCTTCCCTCGTTCCTTGAGGGCAAAGAAAAACAACCAAAGTTTCATCATCTCTCAGGGAGTTTTTGGAAACTATGCTTTGGAAAATACTTACAACAGCAGTGTTGCCGACTTGCTTTTAAATGGGAACAATGCCAATATTCTATTTGAAATTTTCAGACCTAACAGTTGGCAGGCTGGTGATTCGGCGATTATAAGGATAGAAAGTCCGTATCAAACGCCCCCGTATGTAAAAGTTATTTATGACATTCCGGGGACTTTGCTGGATACGGTGAATAATGTCAAAGCTTTTAACAGAATCATGCAAACTGATAAAAGCAAGACTGATTTGAACCGTCGTTTCACTTTTAAAGCCCAGATTGTATGGGTATTGGGAGGTGTTTCAAATATGGTAACTTATATAGTCCCGACAAACACTTGCTCCAAAGCACTGATTGTTTATCCAATCCATTATTAATTATTACCGATACAGAGGTTAAGAAGTCTCAAGGTGTCCGGCCCAGGTTTGTCTTTCTTGTTAAAGGCATAATTCAATTCGGCAGAATTGCCTAACACCACTTTTAATTCGCGAAGCTTACCGCCCCGATTTATTAATATTTGAAGTGTTTCTCACAGCTTAAACCTTTTTAATATTTCGTTCATCATTCCGTCGGCACGGTAATTATTGAGGGTGATAATTTCATCTGATGCCCTCAAACTTGCTTATGATGCCGGGTTTTCCGGTTCGACCAAATTACCAGTGTCCTTCCGTTTTCTTCTTTTGAACCGTTGCACATAGTAGGGCAATTTTCTTCTTCGTAGTCGAAGAGGCCAAGTTTTGCGGGCCTCAATCGTTTCTCAACCAATAACTGAAAATACTCGTGAACCACTATACTGAGCAAGTGTTTGTATTTTGGCATCATCCGTATATCCCCCTTCGAAACATCTGACCGGTTTGACTGTTTAGATGTTTCAGTCCGCCACCGGCATTTTCCACATTTTGTATGAAGTGAATGTAATCCTTGCAGGGGTTCTCACCATTGATTTTGCCGGTCTCATCACAAATGGTATTGAAGTCCTTCTTAACCTTCTCTTTGTCATAGTTCCCCTGCCCAATCATTACAATCTGATGTGTCACTTTTTGACTTTCAAACTCAAGCACTTCGAAGTTTCCAATAGCAATGGGGGAGTCGGCCAGCAAATCGTAGTTGTCGCAATGAATGACACCTTTTTTGATGGGGAGAGCTACTTCTATATTTTTCCAATCTGCGGGTTTGTCTATGGTCAATTCAATGGCTTCTTTTTCGTTACCATCGGCGTACATAAATACCGAAACCCCCATGCAGAAAGGCAACTGATCGGCATAGCTTTGCCTCATCGATATTTCGAAAGCATAAACCTGATAGGAGAAGTTCACCGTCTTTTTTCTTGCAGAATTTTAATTACTCACCTTACGCAGAAACGGGGTTAATTTTGCATTGAAAATATACGAAAAGTGAAAAACTTTCCAGACCTCTACACAGACTATCTGATTAGTTCAACC
>JAGVMN010000026.1 GCA_020053795.1 Bacteroidia bacterium
AATGTTTTTAAATTACTACTTCAAAGTACTGTATTTCAGTAATATGCATGGCCTTTTTTCTTTTTATTTGTTAACAATTTAATCCACTTAACGGGTTAGAAATAGAATTAGCGTAGCAAGTCATTTAGGTTTAGTCGGAAAATTCAAAAAAGGATTTTACTTAACGGAACTTGGTGAGAAATTTAATTCATCAAATGATAAGTTAGATGACAGATTGAATGAAAATCAAAAAGCAATTATACAAAGTTTCGTAAAAGAAAGCCCGTTCTACTCATCTATCACCTACAGCATTTTTTCAATTATAGAAACTGTTTTTGTTCTTTCTAAAAACTCATATCCTGTTCCTAAAAATCAGGTTAAAGATTATTTTGTAAAATCAGTAGGCAAGTCGGGAACATGGAGTGCTGAAAAATCAAAAGAAACAGCTACATACATTTTCTCCAACTACGCAATTGAATTAGATTTTCTTGCTATAGTTGATAACGAATTTTTTATCACACCAACAGGAATTCAAGCAATACTTCTTCTTCAACTAAATCGTTCAATAAAACTAATTGAAAATAAATCATAGAGTATGAATTGGAAAAATATTGAAACAGAAAAACCAAAATCATCAAAACAAATTTTGGTTTTGATTGATAGTAGAGTTGCTTCAGTTGCAAAATATAATGGTGAAAGTTTTACTGATGATGGGTTAGAAATTGAAGATGTAACACATTAGTGTTATTTACCAGAATTTCCGGTTGAGAGTGCTGTATTTGTGTGTGAGGGATAGTAGCGAAAATCCTTTTTTTCTTATTCAGAAAATAAGATTGTAGCGGATAGCCCGACCCATAGGGGCACACCTAAATAATTTTCAAAACAGATGGCATAACGCTTATTGGTTTTCAAGAATGTTAATCAATAATGACAAGTATGTGGCCGTTGGTAAAGAACCTAAATTACTTTCAATGATTGCAAGTGGTTTGCGACGAATCGGAAAAGAAAGCAAAGGGAAAAATACTTTGAGTTTGCAAAAGCAAACTCTTCGTAATATCATTGAAGAACGTTACAAAAAAACTTCTACAAAAGACAATCGGGTTCAGCGAATGTTGAACGAACTTGATGAAGAAATCAGAACGCTTGGCGATATGGAAGTTTTCATTCTCACTTGTGAGAACATTATGTTGCCGCTTCACCAAGCCATTGCAAATATTCCAAGTGACGACAAAGAATTTACACTGAACATTGCAAAAGCATATTTAGATATTCAGGGCGAAGAAGGTTTAGCAACTGTTTTTACACTTTGGGACGATCTTGGTATCAAAGGTTGTTTGACAGCAGAACGAACAGAAATTGTAAGAGCATTTACGACACTTCGTGTTTTGCTAACCAAAGACAAATCAATTAGTGAAGAAGAAAGAGACATTGTGCTTACATCATTTACGCAAGAATTTGAAAGACGTGCAGCACAAAAAAGAAAAAAGAGAGCAGGTGGAAGTTTGGAAGATGTAACCGATTTTATTTTGGGTTACTACAATATCAAAAGGGCTGAAGCACCCTCGCATTTTCAAGCAGACCTTGAAGTAGATAATTGGGTAAAGACCAAAGACGGTTGGCTAATAGGAATATCATGTAAGCGGACAATTCGTGAAAGGTGGAAAAATGTAAGTAGCAGTAAAGAAATCTACAGCAGGTTTAAGGTAAAATACATTTATCATATCGTAACTTTTGACGAAGATTTATCAGATGATAAACTAACTCTACTTGGAGAGCAACGACAAATTTTTTATTTGCCTGACAACAGCAGACGACTGAAACATGCAAGCGAACATGTGGGATTGAAAAATTATGTGCGACCAATTTCACAATTGATAAATGATTTGCGTAAGCACATCAAATAAATTTTTGTGCAAACTTTAGCAGACGGACACCTTGACGGAAAGAAAACGACTACCGCTAACTTGGGTAACCATTTCACAACTCATTTTCAATACAAAAAAGGGCCGGCTGGGCAATAAAACGACCCAATCAGAGGCTTTCTAATCGAGGTTTGTTTTTAAGCTTTATCAGATTCTTCTGAAAGTCCGGATTGGTTAAGATGGCTTGTTTGAAGCCTCAAATATGTAAGTGGGGAAAAAGATTTAATCTGGTATTGAACCCAACACAAATCCTCATCCTGCCGTCCACGTTTCAGGCAGGAAAAGAGCATATCCCATCCTGATAATTAAAAAAAAAACAAGCCGAAAATTTTTACTTTTGCGAAACAAATTATTCCCAAATCCGTTAATACTTTTAAAACTTCAAAATACAAATCAAACATTAAAACACTTATTAAACCGGTCAGTATTCCATTCAAAAGGCTTCATGCTTTTTCAAGTTGGCAAAAAAAGTCAATGGTTTGTTTTAATACATCTACAGCCGTAATAAGAGGTCAATCCATAAGAAAGTTTAATGCCACATTTAGTGTTGATTAGTTTGGATGCACCATTCATGACAAGTGGAATTTCGGTGATGCTGTACATCTTTTTCAAGACTAATCCCATCCATGCAGAATAGACATCCGGAACATATACCATGAAATGGAAAATGATTATCAAAAACATTAAAATCTGGTGAAATATCTATATCAATCACAATAAACAAATGCTGATAAAATCAGTAATAAAAAACTACAAATGGAAAGACGAGATTTTATTCGCCTAACAGGAATGGGAACTACTGCTTTTTTTATAAGAAGCAGCGTTCCTCTGTTTTTAACTTCTTGCAGGTATGATGGTATGATGATGAATATGAGGGGCCGTCCGGTTTCTGTGATTGAGGGTTATTTTACAACTTTACTTTCTATTCCTCAAACAATTAACGGGCAAGCAACTTTAACAGCACAACGCACTGCTTACAATATTTTCGAAGGAAAAATTTCTCAGGTATTGGGTTATCAGTACGGCTCTATTTTAGGGTCTTCTATCATTGTAAATTCCGGTGAGAACATCAATATCAATTTTCAAAACAATTTATCCGAAACATCTAACATTCATTGGCACGGATTACTAACCCCCGCAAATATGGATGGACATCCTGAAGATGTTGCTCAGCCTGGCCGTTCACTGAATTACAATTTCACTGTATTACAACGGGCCGGAATGTATTGGTATCATTCGCACCCTGATGGAAACACCGCAAAACAAGTGTTTCTCGGACTTGCAGGTGTATTTATTGTGAGGGATGATGAAGAAAAATCGCTAAATCTGCCCTTTGGTGAGTTTGAAATTCCTTTGGTTATTCAGGATAAACGGATTTTTCCTGACTATGCTCTGGATTATTCTCCCAATATGGGCGAAGTAATGACCGGTTATATGGGACCATATATTACAGTGAATGGTGTTTATTCTCCGTATAAGGATGTCAAGACAAGAAATTATCGGCTTCGTGTTCTCAATGGTTCAAACGGTCGCATTTACAATTTAGCATTAAGCAATGGTGATTTTTTTACAATAATTGGTGCTGACGGTGGTTTACTTGTTTCTCCACAAACCATTACTTCACTAATGCTTGGCCCAGGAGAGCGTGCCGATCTGATCGTTGATTTTTCATCTTACTCCATCGGCACACAATTGTTTCTTGTGAACAAAACCTTTTCAGCGGGAGCATCGCAGGGAACACAGGAATTTAAGATTATCAAATTTAAGGTGGCACAAAATGAAAAGGATACATTTACACCTCCCGGCATGTTGTCTGTTATTAAAACAATTCCTGAAAGCAGTGCAGTCAAGACCCGCGTATTTAATATTTTCAATGCAGGCATGGGAGGCGGCGGAAACGAAGGAATGTCAATGAGAGGAATGCACCGCATCAATAACAAGACTTATGACAAAAACAGAATAGACGAAACTGTTCAGGCGGGAAGCACTGAAATATGGGTGTTTGATAATTCTATGGGCGATGAACCGCACCCAATGCACATACATGCTATACAATTTCAGATTTTAGACCGTACAGGAGGCCGAAACAGTTTAATTTCTTCAGAAAGAGGCTGGAAAGACACGGTAATGTTATTGCCCGGTGAAAAAGTTCGTGTGATTATGACTTTTGGGCAGAACAAAGGGAAATATGTGTTGCACTGTCACAATTTGGAACACGAAGACGATGGAATGATGCTGCAATTTGAAATAGTTTAACCAACAAAATAAAAATAATAATGATGATTAAAAAAATCGTATTCATCGTATTCATATTTTGCATTTCGCAAATTCAGGTACTGGCACAGCCAAAATTATATTTTGGGCCTGTTTATTCAATGGGAGCATCCAAAATATTTAATACAAACGCATTGAACCGAATGAATATGGGTAGCGAAATTGACGGCAAAATGGGTGCAAAATTAAATGTAGGTGCCGGATTAAAAGCAGAATATTTCTTTTCCGAAAAATGGGGAATGTTTTTGCAAACGGGATTTCAGCAACGTGGAACTCTTTTAAATGAATATATGGACGACTACAAACCACGCTATCGTTTAAACTATTGGGATGCCATGTTAGGCGGAGCTTTTCGCACTAAAGGACTAATGAAAAAGCATCAGTTCATCATTAATGTGGGCGTAACTCAGCATACTTTGCTTGAGGCAAATAGAGCGTATGACTTCGGCAGCGACAACATAATGAATGAATTTAATAATGTTGATGTAGGATTGTTTTTAGGGATTGGCGGAAATATTCCCTTATCAGGTAAAGATATTTTTCAAATACAATTATTTGCCAATGCAGGGATGCTTCAAACTTTTTCCGGTAATTTTTCTATGAACGGAATGAGCGGAACAAACTTTCTGACTGGAATTCAAATGGCCTATCTCATTGGAAGATCGGAAAATAAAGAATAAACCACCCTTCCATCCATTATTGTCATACATTCAAAGCCAATCACATTTTTGCAGGTATTTTACTGAAAAATGATTGTTGAGAATGAGGTAAAAGGAAAAGAATAGCAATGGTTTGAGCGAACTTTAGTGAAAACGGTTTCAGTATAGTTGTTTTGCTTATGGACAAGTCTAAAAAGCGATGATGGGCATGCGGAAGTTTAAGGGTTATCAGATGGCAAACAAGGGATAAAAGCAAATCGGGTAAACTCAAATAGTTAAACCTGATCGGTTTAAAAAAATCACCACAAAATATCAAAAGCACAAAAACAAGCAGAATATAGGCAGACCATGCAGCCTAAAGCCAATCATAGGCCATGACCAGGGCAACACGTTTAAATTAATAGGGAGAAAAGGAAATCAATTACAATGTGCAAACAACTTGATATACTGCTATTTGATAACAGGTAAT
The DNA here is from genome assembly GCA_020053795.1 of Bacteroidia bacterium. Classification (GTDB taxonomy): domain Bacteria; phylum Bacteroidota; class Bacteroidia; order NS11-12g; family UBA9320; genus JAGVMN01. The sequence continues at coordinate 5,304 of JAGVMN010000026.1, forward strand.
AATTTCCTTGTCAATTGCAGTCAATAATATTTTCGATGAGACTGTCGAGCTTAGGATTTTGTGAACGCTTTCTTCAAGTGGGCATAGGCCTCATTAATCTCCTTGCCAAAATGTTCCCAATTGTCTTTAATATCAGGTTCATTTTTCGCATAGCGATTTTTCAGGTCATCAACGGTATGAAGAAAGTCGGCCTTTTTTGCCTCAAACTCTTCTTTGGCTTCAACCTTTCCAAGAGTGTACCTCAGTTGAAGGATTTCAAGTTTGATCTTGAATTTTTCAAATTCCGCGTTGAGTTCTGAATAGAGTTTGGTGGCAGCGTCAGACTTTTTAAACTCATATTCTATCTCATGAAAAGATCTAAGTATCCGTTTCTTTTGCTCTTCAAATATTTCCTTTGTTTCTGCTTTGCCAAGGGCCAACTGAACCTGGAGTTCTTCCAGTTTAGCCTTTAGTCCATCAGCCTTATGTTTCCCTTCTTGCACCTTACTTTTTATATCCCTTACAATTTCATTCAACTTATTCTTAGCCTCTTCGTACTTGTCTGAAGCTTCTGCTTTTCCAAGAGAGAGTTGCAGGCGAAACTCTTCGAGTTCTGTCGCAGCGTTCCTTAAACCACTAATTACGTTGTCCATAAATGATAGTGCCGATGTTTTCATAATCCTTTATTAAATTAAACCACAATTTTACAGGTTAAACCACAACTTTCTTATGATTATAATCAAAAACCAAAGTGATACAACTCAGTTCTGTCAAGCCATATAATGCCGAAATTAGCAAAATAATTGTTTGGTTTGAAGACGAACTATCTCAAAGACTTTCTAAATGATACAGGTGAAGTCGCCCGGTTTTCGGTCAGGTTCTTCAAAGAAGCCTTCAAACCTCGTTTTGAAACGACAGAATTCCTGAAGCAGTGCTTTTTTATTGGTTACAAATCGCTGCCTTTGGTAACAACAACTGCATTTATAATGGGATTGGTCATTACCATGCAATCACGGCCTACACTGGTTGAATTTGGTGCAGAGGCATGGTTACCACAAATGATTTCTTTGTCCCTTGTCAGAGAAATTGCACCGGTAATCACTGCCCTCATCTGTGCCGGAAAAATAGGGTCAGGAATCGGGGCAGAGTTGGGTTCCATGAAGGTAACCGAACAGATAGACGCCATGGAAGTGTCCGGAACCAATCCTTTCAAATTTCTAGTGGTCACACGAATATTGGCCACAACACTTTTGGTACCCATTCTGGCAATAATAGCAGGTGCTGTTTCTCTATATGGCGGCTATTTGGGTGCTAATATTCATGGGGTCGTAAGTTGGGATTTGTTCTGGAATCAGATATTTGAATCGTTATATTATGGCGACGTTGTGCCTTCCATTATTAAAACCTTCTTTTTTGGATTCACCATTGGGGCTATTGGTTGTTATATGGGTTTCAGCTCTAATAAAGGCACCGAAGGAGTCGGACGATCTGCAAACTCGGCTGTGGTGATATCATCTCTGATTGTTTTCATTATGGATTTAATTGCTGTACAAATAGCCGATGTTCTCAAATTGACATAACATGATTGAAGCAATGGAACAAAAAATTGCCCATGTCGTTCAGGAAAGCTTGCCTGTTATACAAATCAGACATCTTTACAAGTCCTTTGGGGCAAATCAAGTGTTGAAAAATTTCAGCCTTGATCTTATTAAAGGCGAAACCATGGTAGTTTTGGGAAAATCCGGCTCAGGAAAATCAGTTCTTATCAAATGCATCATTGGTCTTTTAAAGCCCGATTCTGGCACCATCAGTGTTTTCGGTAAAAACATTCCGGACCTTGACCACGATGAACTGGACAGGGTAAGGGCTAAAGTCGGATTTCTTTTTCAGAGCAACGCTTTGTATGATTCGATGACGGTAAGAGAAAATCTGGAATTTCCATTGAGAAGACATTGGATAGATCTGTCGAAAGATGAGGTATTTTCTTTGGTTTCGGAAGCATTAACCAATGTCGGTCTGGCAGATACTTTAGACATGATGCCGGCAGAGTTGTCGGGTGGTATGAGAAAAAGAATTGCTCTGGCAAGAACTTTAATCCTGAAACCGGAAATTATTCTTTATGATGAACCAACCACAGGACTGGACCCCATCACCGGGCAAGAAATCAGCAGTTTGATGATGGAGTTGCAGAAGAAATACCATACATCCTCTATTATTATTTCTCACGATATGAAATGTGTAAAAATGGTGGCTAATAGAATAGCCATGCTCATTGATGGAACCCGCTATGCGTGTGATACCTACAAAGCTTTAGAGGCATCTGACGATGATAGAATAAAACAATTTTTTAAATAGCTATGAGCAGAGAAATAACGCGAAATATCAGAGTGGGTCTAATAGTCATTACCGGAACCATTTTTATCATCGGAACGCTTTATACCATTGGCGACAGACAGAATCTTTTCAGTTCTACATTTCAAATTAGTGCACGGTTTTATAATGTCAACGGGCTAATGGAAGGCAACAATGTAAGACTATCAGGCATTGATGTAGGGACTGTTGAAAGCATCGAAATCATAAACGATTCGGCTGTGCATGTGGTGATGAATATTGAGAATGACATCAGGCGGTTTATCAAGAAAAACGCATTGGTGAGTGTAGGTACTGATGGCCTTGTAGGCAACAAACTTGTGAACATTAATTCAGTGCCGGGTTCTGCAGAAAGTGTTGAAGATGGAGATGTTCTTCAAACCCTCAAACCCATAGAAACAGACGAAATGCTTCGCACCCTCAACACCACCAACGACAATATCAGATTTATCACTATTGACCTGAAAAACATTACAGATAAAATAAACAACAGTAACTCCGTTTGGAGCCTTTTGGCCGATACCATGGTTGCCGACAATGTAAAAAACGCCATACTTCAAATATTGCTCACCGGCAACCGGTCGGCTTCAATTACAGCAGATTTAAGCGAAATAGTTCAGAATGTTAGAACAGGCAAAGGATCTCTTGGAACACTGCTTACCGATTCATCACTTGCTCATGAAATGGAAAAATCACTGACAGATATTCGATCGGTAAGCCGAAAAATGGCGATTGTTGCCACCGACCTCGAAAGTTTTCTAAAAGAAATGGAGGCAGGCGATGGAACAGTGAGAAAACTGATGACCGATACTGCCTTTGCAAATAATCTCAATCAAAGTCTTGAAAACATCAAAAAGGGCTCTAAAGGTTTTGAAGAAAACATGGAGGCATTAAAGCATAATGTGTTTTTCCGAAAATACTTCAAAAAGGCAGAAAAGAAGAAATCCAATTGATTCCCTATGAGATCATTGGTTTTTTGATTGCCTTTCTTTCAGCAACCAATACAATCCTTTTAAATCGCTTTCCCATACAGGCAACAAGGCCACCAGGGTGATCTCTTCTACCATTTCAACGACTGTCGCACAAACAGCCATGTAAAAGAGCCAGAGCAACGGTTCATCGAAGAAAAAAAGGGACAAAAGAAATACACCCATTACCAATGCCGACACCTTGGCAGAATACGTATGAAAACTGCTGACCTTCCGATATCTGATCAGCGAAAAGAACAGTTGAAAAATGTAAAGGCAAATGAGTATGATAAAGATCAGGGCATGATCTTTCAGAAAATCAAATTCAAAAATAAAAAGGCCCGCCAGGGCTGAGACCAGCGTCAGGCTATCGCCTACGGAATCGAGTTTTGCACCCAAAACCGTAACCACCTTGTATCTCCTCGCTAAAAAACCATCAAGTATATCAGTTGAAAAGCTGACAAGCAACAACCAACGAAACCATTCCAACTGATTAGCCCATACCAAAACAATCAAAATTGGCGAGGTAACAATCCTGTATATGGACAACAGGTTGACCAATTTCGTATTCAAATTTGCTTTTGACAACAGGTCTGATATGGTTTCAATTTTAGGTTGTTGATTCATCATTCAGAAAAGGCATTCTGTTAATTATTAACTTTAAAATGTTCTAATTTCTTTTAACCGCTCTTTGGGCAAAGTTACATAAGAATTATATTGACACTCGTTCAAATCCAGAGTTTATAGCAAAAGTCTTTACAAGTAAATATTTCATTTGCTTTCTGAATTAGGAATTATATGCCAATGTTTTATAGTTAAGCGTCCCGGAAAAAGACAAAGGGGTATGCAACAATTGAATTATTGGCAAGCAGTTGCGGGCTTGGGAATATAAATATAAGGATGAATACTCGGGCATTTATTACTACGCACGTGTACTCATGATAGCCCAATGGTCAGGGGCTTAATAATATGAGTGGCAATGTAGCCGAATAGATGGCTGAAAAAGGCCAGCAATGTGAGGCAGTTGGAATTTACCGCCTTACGATTCAAACAACTATGTGGCCGGGGCGTACAATGGCGATACTGCCCCACCACCTGTCATGGCACGTTATTATCCCCATTCGTCAAATGTTGTTGTCGTGTTGGTTAAGAGGTCTGATACAAATGCCTGATAATCTGACCGACTGTCGTAGGGTCTAATTTCTGCAAACAGTAATCCGAAACTTTTTCACAGGTGTTTTAAGTGAAACATCAATCATTTTTTCAAAGTTGTACAAAAGGTTGACCTTTTTAAACATACCATTTAAACCATGTTAAAAGAAAGTATTATTTTCAAACAAGACATGGACTCCAATTGTCTTATATCAATCGGTCTAAAAGTTATATTCTGATAAGGTTTAAGTCTTGTGATTACATCCAAACTCCGCTAATCGGTTTGTTAAATGCAAATTGATTTTTTGTCAACGTAAGACAGTATTTCGCTAATGGGTCAGTTATTAGAAAGCGACCTAAGGCGGAAGAGGTCCATGCTCGTTCGATTATTTGCATATCAAAGAGAAAGTCATCCAATCTCATGTTATTGAAGTGGTGGCCGGCCATAGAGTGAAATTTTAAATTCGCTGTTTTTGACATCCTCAAAATATCTTGGTCAATTTTCCGAAAGCAGTTGTCGCTATGCTTTTCAAGCTTTGACAAGTATTATACGATTATTCCAATTAAATCAGATAAATCTCAAGACTTTCCGATCCTAAATAAGGACACTTCTAAAACCCCTGTTTAACATATTTTTTGGCAACCGGTTGAAAAAGGCAGATATTTGTGCCGCCTTGTTTGCCGCACACGGAGTCAGGTGTTACAGTTTGAAGTATATAACTCCTATTCTGATCATCAACCAAAAGCCCCAAACATGTAGCAACAGTATTTTATTTTTTTTTATTTTATGAACATTTTCGTAGCAAATTTAAATTTTCGCTTGACAAATGAAGACCTCCAGGAGGTTTTCGAAAGATTCGGACAAGTTAGTTCCGCAAAAATTATTATGGATCGGGAAACCGGTCGTTCCAAAGGTTATGGCTTTGTGGAAATGCCCATTGACGCTGAGGCAAACGATGCTATTGCACAACTACAGGGTGTTGAGATTGAAGGTAAGGAAATCAGTGTAAAAGAAGCCCTTCCGCGTGAACCCCGCGACAACAGCAGGGGCGGATTTCGGCCTAACAATGGTGGCAATCGCGGAGGCTCAAATCGCAGGTTTAACAAAGGTCGGGACTACAACGACTAATCACAATTTTACAAAAACCGGCTCCGGCCGGTTTTTTTGTCTTCTTTTTGATCATCAAACAAAAGCAGTAGAGAACTATCTGAATAAAATGAGAAACGGATAACGGATCTTTGCCATTCTAAAATCGAAAACGGTTTGACTAAGGTGCTTCGCATTGCTTGGCTCATCGCCTCTCTGATCTTTGGATTGAACTCAGCCATCGGTCAACCCTATTCGATGCTATTCAAAGCCACAGAACCAAGGGACAAAGCCATACTTACAAAGTACATTCCGATTGACACCCAGCTATTTCTAACCCCGGACTTGAGGGATAAGTTTTTTGAAAAACAAAAGTGGCGGCTTTACGCCGTTGGATATTTGTCGGCTGTATTTACCTACAATTCCGCAGATAGTCAACATTTAAACATTTGGGTCTGCCCAGGAAAGAAATATCAATATGCCCAATTAAATATTCCGGTTGAATGGAAATCATTGGCTCTCAAGTATAAAATACAATCCGGAACAACCGTTGAAACCACCAAACTGTCTGCCTATGCCAATGCGGTCATAAGTTATATGGAAAACCATGGCTATCCCTTTGCCACAGCATCGTTACATATAAAAGAAGCTACAGACTCAACCATTACGGGTACTTTTGTAACAGACAAGGAAACCTATTTTTCTTTCGACACCTTAACCGTAGAAGGAAATGCTTACATCAGCAAACGATACCTTGAAAATTATCTGGGAATAAAACCAGATGAGCCATACTCCGAATTGAAAGTTCAAAAGATAGATCAATTATTGGACCGATTACACCTGATAAAGAGAACCAAGAGTAGTCAGATATACTTTGTCTATAACAAGACCTTTGTCAAACTTTTTATTGATGATCGCAAAACCGATCGTTTCGATGGGATTGTTGGGTTTGCACCAAACAGCACCAACTATACAAATAAAGATTTGCTGCTGACAGGTGAGATAAACCTCGATTTGAAAAACATCCAGGGTACGGGAATAGCGGCATTGGCCGGTTGGCGAAGTTATTTACAGCGATCACAGGAATTAAAATTCGAAAGTCAAATTCCCTTTATATTGAATAGCCCGGTAGTTGCGGGTTTTTCAGCCAATATCACACGATTTGACTCCCTTTTTCTGAATACCCGTTTCGACATTTCGGCAGGAATTTTTCAGGCCGGAAACAGACAAATCAGTTTTGAATACGGGAAATTCATTTCTTCGCTTTTAAACCCCGACACTTCAGCCGTCAGACAAAAAAGAAAATTGCCGGCCAACAATCCTTTTGAAATCAATAATTACAGTTTTAACTTATTTTGGAATCAAACCGACCGTATAGCCAATCCCGTAAAAGGGTTTGTCTTGGAAGTAAAAGCCACGCTGGGTAGTCGGATAATAATCAAAGATCAAAAAATTGATAAGGTTCTTTTTCGATCTCCAAAATTTCCAAATGGTATTTCGGTGTATGATACCGTTCAATTAAAGTCACTGAGGTTTGAAATACAATTCAACCACCAACTTTTTGTTCCCCTGAAGAAGCATTCGACGATTTTAATCGAAGGTCTTGGGAAATATCTATTGGCTTCAAACCTTTTTTTTAATGAACTCTATCGCATGGGTGGATTTTCAACACTAAGAGGATTTGATGAACAGTCTATATTTGCCGGCACATTCAGCATGTTGAATTTGGAGTACCGATACCTTATAAACGAAGCATCATTTGCGGGATTTTTTTTTAACGCGGCTTATTACGAAAACCGGTCAAATATAAGTACCCGTCCAATCGCAGATTTTCCTATTGGTTTTGGTTTCTCAGGGCAGATAAATACAAGAAACGCCTTGCTTCAATTTGCTTATGCACTCGGCTCACAAAAAAATCAGTCATTGGCATTCAGGACTGCAAAAATCCATATTGGAATAGTCAATTACTTATGAGAATAAGATTCATCATTGGCATTTTAACAATGGCATTTGCATTTAATGCAAGGCCCGATTCTCTTGACAGAAGAAGTGATTCGTTAGTTGTGATTATTGATACGGTTGCCGCTTTGCAAAACGAAACTTCGGCTTTGAGTGAAGCCATAATTGATATACCTTATCCGGAAATCAGTGATTTGATTGTAAGAAAAAGATATCCGGACAGTTGGTTATTTTTCGTAAGCTGCCTCGCCTTTTTGCTTTATGGATTCAACCGTGTAATTAATATAAAAAGACACGACAAATTGGTTTTTGGCAGTCTAAGTGGTTCTTCAACCAAATCTAATGAGGGGGTCTTTTTCGAATTGTCCATCCATCAAATTCTATCCCTGCCCATATTGTCTATTATTTTTGCAATGGCCATTTATATTTGGCTGCCCATTCCGGTGAGTTCCGTTTTCAAAAAAGGGATTAACTTCTACCTCTTCATTGCTTCTATTATTATGCTGGTGTATTGTATAAAGCTCTTTTTCTACTATTTAGTCATCAGTATTCTCAAATTGAAAGAGGTACCTTCTTTTTTCGTCAACAACATTTTGATGATTACCTATTCTGCCGCCATTTTTGCCTTGCCATTTATTTTACTAAATATTTTCAGCCCTTATGCTGTGATATCTGAGTACGCGTTTTGGATGAGTATATTCTCATTTGCCGTATTTTTTGTTATTCGTCTGTTTCGAATAACATTAGCCATAGCTTCATCCTTTCCTTATTCTATATTTTATTTATTTCTCTATCTTTGCTGCCTTGAAATCATGCCATGGATAGTATTATTCAAAGCATACGGGTTTTGGGTTTAAGCACAGTATTATCTTGAAAGTAAAAAGTATTTTAATCTCCCAGCCAGACCCTGGTGATAAGAAAAATGCATATTACCCGCTGGCCGAGAAACTGAATCTCAAACTTGATTTCAGGCCTTTTATTCAGGTAGAACCACTTCCGGGAAAAGATCTTCGAAAAAATAAAATTAACATTCTGGATCACACAGCCATAATTCTCACTTCGAGAAATGCGGTAGATCATTTGTTCCGCGTTTTGGAAGAGTTGAAAATTGAACCACCTATAACCATGAAGTATTTCTGTATGAATGAGGGAATATCCCTTTATACGCAGAAATATATGGTAATGCGGAAACGAAAAATGTTTTTCGGAAGCGGGAACGAACAAGAAATGCTGAGTCTGATCAAACATCACATGAAAGAGCGGTTTTTGTTTCCATGTTCCGACATTAGAAAAGATACGATCCCCAATTTTCTTAAAGCGAATTGCATCAATTACTCTGAAGCTGTTATGTACAGAACCGTGAATGCCGATCTTTCTGATCTTGCCGATGTTTATTATGACATCATCGTATTTTTTAGTCCGGCAGACATCAAATCACTTTTCGATAATTTCCCTGATTTCAAACAAAACAATACCCGAATAGCCGGATGGGGTAAAACCACTAATGACGCCATAGAACAGGCAAAATTGGTGAACAACATTTCTGCTCCTACAGCAGAATTCCCTTCTATGGTGGCAGCTTTGGAGGCATACATTAAAAAAGTGAACGCCTGACCTTTGACTTTTTACCATGCACAAAGGTTAGTTCTTTTTTGTTGTCTTTGAAAAAGAACAAGTAGTCTTCTCCCCCTTCTTTCAGTTTAAAAATTTCTCTGATTTGTGCTACAGACCACGGAAAATCCCTCTTGGTAATATTTGCCTTATCAATCCCCAATTTAGCCAAATATAATTTCAAAAGTCTGGGTTTATACGCCGATTGACAGACCACTTCAAAAGCCCTGCCTGGAAACTCGGGCCAATGAGTCTTTCCAAAATAAAATGCTGAATTCATCCCAACCTTTGTAAGTCCTATTTTTTGATACCATTCTTCGCCAATATCTGCTTTTATAAGGGACAGGGCGGGCTCAAAGAAAAGGTTTTCGCTTAAATGTTCAATGTTAATGTCTAATGGTTGAAAAGCAGAATAAGTATAAGATTTTTCATTTGTTACTATGACCGCCCGCACCTCTTTCAATCCGGATGAACCCCTTTCTAACAAAGCCAAAATCTCTTTTACTTCGTTGTCAGCCGAAACCACCCAAATCTTTGCTAAATGCCTGAATATTTTACTCAGATGGCTAATGTCTGCCAATGGAGAAAACTTAATCAACACTTTTGGTGCAGAAGCCAAAAGTTGTTCTTCGAGCTGAATTACATTTGGTAAAGAATTTTCCGGACGAAAATCTTTGGTTGACCCGGACCTGCGATCTGGGTCGGCATATATGAAGTCGAACGAATTGGCTTTTCTTAAAAAGGTCTCAGCCCTGATGCAAACACGAGTAACATTATGAATCCTCATTAATTGCAAATTATATTCAGCCAAAAGATGAATTTCCTCATCACAGTCAAGACTGAGAATTGAGGTAAACTTATCGGAAAAGGCCCAGTCGTCAACTCCCAATCCACCCGTAATGTTCAGCATCTTGTCTCCGGAAAATAAAGTAGATTTAAAAATGGCCAATTTTTCGGAGCTGCATTGCTCAAAAGATTTATCACTCATTGCGGCATATTTGGATGTGAAACTGGGCAACTTTGTAGTTGATTTCTGAAATAATTGTAAAATTTTCAAAAATATCGAACGCTTTTGCCTGGGTACATGTTTTAACTGCAGTGCGAGTTCAGAAGGTCGTTTGTTCCAATTTGTCCGTAACCATTCTTTGAACTCTAATGAATTAAGTGTGTTTATTATTTCGTTACTTTGCACTAAGTAATAAGTTTGCAGCGTTAAAAATTAAAAAGGAAAAAGATGATAAAGACAATTTCGAGGGTAGTTATCGCATTATTTGCCATTGCCCTAATCACTGCTTCTTGTGGAACGAGAAACGGTGACAAGTGTCCCGGTGTAGGGCAAGTCGTTAAAACACAAGATGTCAAAGTATAGTGTCATTACGTTTAGCGTTCTGTTCTTTAAGATTAATCCGCAAATTCAAATCACCTGTTGTTTGTTTCACAAGATTAAAATTATTCCCATGCTGTCAAATATCGGAATTCTACATTCTGCACAATTTCTGAACTCAGGCTTCTTGCCACTGGACAAGTCAGTGCGGCTATCTCTAAAATTTGTTTCTCTTTGTGCGAAAACCCGGTGTCATGAATGGCAATAGTTATTTCGACGGCACCTATCCTCCTTGGATTTGAAGCCATAATTTTGGTCACATCGGCTTTTATTTCAGCTAAAACAATTTGGTGTTCATTTGCTGCAATTCCCATCAAAGTAAGCATGCAACTACCTAAAGCTGTTGCCACCAGATCGGAAGGTGAAAAAGCAGCCCCTTTTCCCAAATTGTCAACAGGTGCATCCGAAACAATAACCTGACCTGACTGCAAATGTGTTGCCTCTGTTCTCAATTCCCCTTGATAAATTATTTGTGATAGTTTAGCCATGATAAATCGTCAAGTTTGAATGTTTACAAAGTTAGAATTAATTTTACCGATCATGAAAAATTCACTCCTAATGGTGATGATTGGTCTGTTGACCTTCGGTCATGTTTTCTCTCAGCAGCCCGGATTGGAGAAATCTCATTTTGGAGGATTTGTGCTTCGCAATAATGGAATCGGATTAATCTATACTAATTATCGGTTTCAGAATTCAAAGTTCAATAGGATTGTTGAATCGGAAATTGTGAACCATCGCCATCCAAAAGAGGTAAAAATAATAAACACAGTAGCACGGGATCCCAGCCCTTATGTTTATGGCAAACTTAATAAAATTGCCGTACTTAGGTTAAACGTCGGTATCAATAAGGCATTGTCCGAAATGGATGAGAATGGCAATACAGGCCTTAGTTTTTCTATTACTTCTGGTGTCGCGGCGGCGATTCTCAAACCTGTTTTCTTAGACATTTATCATCCCAGTATCAAAGGAGACGGCATTGTTTTATCTGAGCGATACAATCCAGAAAACCAGATAAACCAACAAGATATAATAGGCTATTCAAACTCCAGATTTGGTTGGAATCTTTTAACCTATAGTCCGGCCATCAACTTAAAAACTTCACTTGACATTAAGTGGGGTAATTTTTCCAATTCGGTTAAACTTATTAGGATTGGAACCCAGATTGAATTTTTCCCGTTTGGTTTAAAAGTTATGGCCAATACTTCGAATCCGAAGACCTATTTCTACGGTTTTCTGGCTATATCAATAGGTAGCAAGGCTGAATATTGATTCCCGTTTGTCAATTCTTTGTTTCCATATATTAATTCTTCTTGTTCTAATTGATTATACGAATAAATTTGCAACCCAATCACCATTATCAAATCAGACATGAAACAATTTAACAAAAAATTAATCGGATTAAGTTCCATTCTATCAATGGCCGCAGGTATTTTTTGGTTCTCATCTCATAATGAAGGAACCCTTTATTATCAATCCAGAGTAAAAGCCAAGTCACAAGTTCAAGGCATAGCGGGAGCAATTGAGTACACCCATTCTTTGAGAATGAATCAAATAACAGGCAAAGTTGACCCAAAAGATGTCAAAGCGGTTTTGGCTCAAATAGAATCTCAAAAACTTTATAAAGCTGGTCTGCCACTTAATTGGGTAGCTACCGGCCCTGATAATATTGGAGGTCGTACCAGAGCGATTCTGATTGACAGAAATAACAATAACATTTTATACGCCGGAGGAGTTTCCGGTGGGCTTTTTAAATCAACCAATAAAGGGGCTTTTTGGAATCCGGTAAATGACAAACAAGAGAACCTCGCTGTGGTGTCCATTTGCCAGACTTCAAATGGAACAATATATTATGGAACGGGTGAAGGCCAGTTCGCTCCAAGCGACAATGGCTCAGAATTGTCTGCCATTATGGGAGAAGGCATTTTCAAATCAACCGATGGCACTAATTTTCAACAATTGGCCAATACCAAACAATTTACCAGGGTCAATTCTATGGCAGCCGATCCGGTTAAAAACATAGTTTATGCCGGAACTCAACAAGGTCTTTATTATAGTGAGAATGATGGAAGTACCTGGAAATTATTAAAATCTGGTTCTTGTCGCGAAATCAAAGTGGCCAGCAACGGAAATGTCATAGCGTATGTTGTTCCTTTCGTATATCGCTCCACAAACGGAACAGATGCAACTAGTTATGTAGCAGGGACAGGCTTTAATACGAACGCGAGAACGGCCATTGCCATTTCTCCTCAAGACCCGAATTACGTCTATGCTTTTGTTGCGGGTGCTGTTTCAATTGTTACAACTTCCGGCACTGTTAATGTGGCTGACGGAATGGTAGGTCTCTACCAATCTAAAGATGGAGGAATAACTTACTCACAGGTTGTTGGTAAAGAAACTCAATATTTTGCCATATTGTCTTACCTCAGCTTAGGCTCCAGCCAGGGAACTTATGATTTGGTGGTTGGTGTGCATCCCCGTGATAAAGAACGGGTATTTATGGGCGGTATAAGTTGGGCCGAATGGTCTCCTTTGGCCGGACCAAGAATTGTTGGGAATACGTTCAACAGCCCTCTGAATCCTGTCGGTATTCATTCCGACAAGCACGCCATAGTTTTTGACACAATGTCTAACCCCATTATCATGTATATTGGTTCTGATGGGGGCATAGCAAAGACAACCAATAACGAAATGACTACTTATGCTGCCATCAATTTGGGATATGCAACTACTCAGTTCTATGGTATTGCGGCGAGTACAGACGGCCGGGTAATAGGTGGTACACAAGATAACAATACCATTTACATTAAGAAAGGCGGGTCGAATCCTCAACGCGGGGTTTCTATTTTAGGAGGTGATGGTTTCAGGAGCGAAATATCAACGATAGATCCGGATGTCTTTTTTGTTGAAAGTCAGAACGGTAATCTGGCCCGGAGTTTCAATTCAGGAGGCTCTGCAAGCCCTTTTTGGGACAACAGGATTGAACCGAGTTTCGTAAGTGCTTCTGCACCAAGTGGCATTTTTAATACTCCCATGCGTCTTTGGGAAAATACCACAACGTTAGAATCAAGATTGTTTTACGCCATTGGTTCACAGGTCTGGATGGCGAAAAACCCAATCAATAGTGGTGGCGGGGATAGTTGGTTCAAAATTGCCAATCTGGGTACTGCAGCTCATATTTTCGAGACGAGCAAAGACGGCGACCATTTGTTTATTGGTGGTCCTGGAAGAGTTTACAGGGTTGATGGTTTAAATAAGGCAAACTTTGATTCCTCTGAATTGGATTACTTTGTAGGTGCTAACAAAAAATATGACAAAATAAGCGACAGTCTCTCCTTCTTTGATATCAGAGGTTCCATTCCTGGAGGACGTACCGTAACCGATATTGATGTTGATCAAAACAATCCAAACCGTGTTGTTGTAACGTTAGGTAACTATGGCAACCCATCTTACGTATTTATTACTCAGAATGCTTTAGATCCTGTTCCAACCTGGACCTCGATTCAAGGAAATCTTCCAAATTTTCCGGTATATGATGTTGAAATAAGCATTAAAGATCCAAATATAATCGTACTCGGAACAGAGTTTGGGGTTTGGGCAACAACCAATGGACAAGCTGCCTCCCCAACCTGGGTTGAGCAAAACAATAATTTACCGAGAGCAGCAGTTTATGAAATCCGTCAGGTTGAAGAAAAGCCATGGTCGGGACCTAAACTGTATGCCGGCACACATGGTCGTGGAATATTTGAAACCTCTTCGTTTTTGACCGGTATTAGAGAAACAACAACTTCAACTTATAATAAACTTAGCGTTTATCCAAATCCGGCTTCAGACTTCACCATGGTGAAAACAAATTACCTCGCCAAAGGATCTGCAAAAATGCTGGTTTATGACATAAAAGGAAATTTGATCGAAAGCCGTAATATGGTTGTTTCAGGAAATGCAGACGATATCAGAATTGAAACCTCAGATTACACCAATGGTATTTATTTATTGAGCATTGAACAAGGTTCTTATTCCGGCAAAACTAAATTTATCGTGACACATTAATTTTCAAAATATTTAACCAAAGCCCTGCCTTTAGGTGGGGCTTTTTTTTTATTATATGACCTTCATTTACAAAATTGTTTCCTATCTTTTCCCTATATCAATATACAAGGGTGGGTCTGATATTAATTCTTGCCTCGAGGTAACATGGTACAACGGAAAGCTGATGCTCAATTCTTCAAATGCCAATTACTCTTTTGGCAACCTGCACCTCATTTTTCAAATGGCATTCAAAGATTCTAAGTTAAGTTTCAGGTCTGATGCCAATGTCTTGCTGCTCGGAATGGGCGGAGGTAGTGTAGTGGATATATTAAGAAGAGAATATGATTTTCAGGGGAGAATAACGGCCATTGAAATTGATCCACTGGTAATCACGCTATATAAAACCTATTTCGAAAAGGCAAATAGTAACCCGATCGAATTAATTTGTGAAGATGCAAAACTTGCTATTGAGAATCTACCTGAAAAATCATTCACCCTTCTCGTTTGCGATCTTTTTGTTGATTTGGAAGTGCCGCTTTTTGTTTGGAGCGAAACATTTATTAGATCCATGAATAGGATATTGAGTGCCGATGGAATTCTTTATTTAAATGTCATTCTTCCAAAGGGTGACAATTTGGTTTCCACCAATCAACTCATGGAAATATTTTTCAAATATTTTAATGACGTAGTCCGGTTAAATTATCATGAACGCAATCTATTTATTGTGGCAAGAAAGACAAAATGACACAAAATGGCGATATAACACTCACACTATCAGCCATTGTGGCGTTTTTTTGCCTATGGTATCTCGCTTGCTCAGGTCGAATAAAAAAATTATAAGACTATGATACCGGTAAAATTCAAACCAGCAAACCATTTTATGAAAGATGTATTTTTTCCAAGACAATTTCAAAGTCTCTCGGAGCAGTTCTTTGGAGACCAAAGCGAAAACGCAGCCAATTCGGGCGTTTTTTTCAGGCCATTATCTGATATTTCAGAAACAGAAAAAAGTTTTGAAATCCACATGGCATTGCCCGGACTTAATAAGGAAGAAATCAAAATCGATGTTAAAAATGATGAACTTAGAGTTTCCGGCGAAAGGATGCTCAAAAATGCAAGCAAGACTTCAACTTATCACCTCAGTGAAATTACACAGGGACAGTTTTCCAGAACATTCTACCTTCCGGAAAATGTGCTAAGTGACAAGATTGAAGCCACTTATGAAAATGGCATTTTATTGATCGCCATACCCAAGGGCGAGCAATTAAAGCCCAAAAGCATAAGCGTTAAATAAGGATGTTTCAAAATGAAAAACGGGGTCGAAAGCCTCGTTTTTTTTTTGCTTCTATTTCTGAAAACGTTATGGCTAACTCACTCATACCCACTCTCTGAATTTAAAATTCCATATATGGCTTTCATTATTGCCATCCTGTAGTTAATATTGAAGCCGCAATGGCACCTGAGATAAAGTGTTATTCAATAACCATTAGACCATTCAAAACTTACCACTTCATAAACCGGCAAATTACATGAAATACAAGAGGATTCTTCTGAAACTAAGTGGGGAGGCAATCATGGGGAAAAAGGAGTTTGGAATAGACTCGGATATTTTAGAACAATATTCCTTGGAAATTAAAGAAGTTTCCGAAGCCGGGGTTGAAGTTGCCGTTGTTATCGGGGGGGGGAACATATTCCGGGGTGTTCAGCTTTCAAACGGTGGAATGGTCGACAGAGCCCAAGCTGACTATATGGGCATGCTGGCTACGGTTATTAACGCCATGGCTTTGCAGGCCTCTCTCGAGAAAGTAGGTGTTTTTACCCGACTGCTTTCAGCCATCAAAATGGAACAAATATGTGAACCATTTATCAGAAGAAGAGCCATCAGACATTTGGAAAAAAACCGTGTGGTTATTTTAGGAGCAGGTACCGGAAATCCTTATTTTACAACAGACACCGCGGCATCTTTAAGAGCAGTTGAAATTGAGGCTGACGTCATTTTAAAAGGTACACGGGTGGATGGTATTTACACTTCCGATCCTGAGATAGACACTGACGCCGTAAAATTTGATAACATTACTTTTAGTGAGGTTTACCGCTTGGGACTCAACGTGATGGACCTAACTGCTATTACGCTGTGTCGTGAAAATAATCTTCCAATAATTGTCTTCAATATGAACCAACCGGGTAATTTGATGCGATTAGTTCAAGGAAACAAGGTAGGAACTTTGGTGAGTTGATATCATCTCAGAATCAGCCATGCACCAAGGGCAATGAACAAACCTCCTATGGTTTTATTCATTATATAAATTGTCTTGTCTTTCAAATGTTTTTTAACTCTGTGGGCAGAATAAGCCAAAAGGGCTTCCATCAAAAAAATAGCAATCAGACATCCGGCAAAGAAATTGACAAGTTGCCATTTATTAAAATCCAAAGCTGATATTAAATAGGTGTTGATGGCAAACCAACTTACAAGATTCACAGGATTAAGAAAATTCAACAGGAACCCCTGTGAAACGAAAAAGGTTATACTTCCTGCTTTGGAAAACCGTTGCACCTTCGAAACGCCGCTCTTGCGAACAAGCTGACTAATGCCTAACAATATTACCAGACTCCCTCCTATTGCTTTTATCTGCAATTCGTAACTCTGAATTTTTGGAATAAACTGACTACCAAAAATACAGAAGGAAATAAAAATGACATCTGAAATTATAACCCCCACCGCCACAGAAAGACCTGTCTTAAATCCATGATTGACACTGTTGTTTATCAGGGCAAAGAAAACCGTGCCGAGCATTAAGCTCAGTAACACTCCGGTTCCCATACCCTCAAAAAAGGAAATTATCCCGTTCATTCAGGCCTCAAAGGTAAGAATAAGAAAATGATACGGTTATCGCAGCAAATGAATATTACCCGTGAACGTGTACACCTTTTTATCGAGACTAGTTACTGTAACCACATAGACATACACATCCTGCTGACACAATTGCCCGTTATATTTACCATCCCAGCCATACTCTACTTTATTGCTGACAAACAACAATTCGCCCCACCGGTTGTAAATATTCAATTCGAACTGATCATAGCCGCTTGAAACAACATTGAAAACGTCATTCTTTTGAGGTCCACCCTCGCCGGGTGTAAATGCATTCGGAATGTAAACCAATACATCAGGGCCAATAATAACCAATCTCTTCGTACTATCTACACACCCTTGATTGGTCGTTACTTTCAGCCAAACCTCGTAATTAGCTGTATCGCCGGGATAAAAAAACAAGGGACTAATCATGCTGCTTGTATCATCATCCTTTGCCGGATGGCCAAAATCCCATGCGTAGGATTGAATGAAGCTATTTAATACACCCGACACTTTTGATTCATTGAAAAACTTAAATTTCGGCAGTGCCGCCGTTGTATAGTTGTTCGGATTTGGGGTAAATGCCGCATCGGGCAACGGATAAACATCAATATTTAAGCTCACTGTGGTGTAACAACCCTGTTCGCTTGTCACCTTCAAGGATACTGAATTACTACCGTCTTTTGTAAAAATATGCACAGGATTTTGAACGGAACTATTGCTACCATCTCCAAAATCCCAGGAATAAGTACTCGTGTTTGGATCAACCTTGTTATTGAAACTTGTTGTGAAAAGTACATTATGTGGATTGCAGCCATCCGGATCATCCGGCATGACGGTTAATTTGGGTTTTGGGTGAACCCTGACTGTGAACAAATCATCAACAAAAGGACAGGCATTGCCAGTTTGGGTTTGAACATAGAGGAGCAAGGTTTCAGAACTGTCAGCAGACGTACTGAAACTCCAATTCAAAGAAGTGCCTGTTGTGCTGCTCAAATTTGTGCCCGGAGTAAGAGCGGTCCATGTCAATCCGTTAGTATTAGCCATTCTTGCACTGACTCCGATGGTCATTTGAGGACTTCGACATGTGTCAAGATCACTGGTAAGAACTTCTACTTCCGGAAGAGCTTCTACCCGAATAATCATGGAGTCTGACCCAATGCAACCGGTTAATGGATGGGTATAGGTATATTTCACCTTTATAGATACACCAGCCGGTGCAGAATTTGGCGTAAATCTGTTACCGCTTATTGAACCGGGACGGTCAGATGTCCATACACCTCCCTGTGGAAATGCACTCATGGTGATTTCAGGATCGCTCTTACAGAGCAATGCCGGAAGCTTCGTCAAACTTATTATCGGCAAAGGATTTATTACCAGTATTGTGTCTTTCCAAATAGGACAACCTGATGCAGTATGAAGATAACGCATATCATAAGTAGCCCCTGCAGGGTTAGTTTTCCGGGTATCTAAAATGCTTCCTGTCAAAGCACCGGTGCTGAAACATTTTGTTGAGTCTGCACATTTCCAAATTCCATCGTTTGGTGTCACATTGCTCAGGCTTATCAAATCAACAGCCCCTCTGTCCCAACACAAATTCGGGAATCCTGTAAATGTAATTACCGGCACTTTTACAATACGAAAACTGGTCGTATCTCTTCCCCAACAGCCGGCATTGTCCCTGAAAATAAATTCCAGTTTGATGGTATCTTCCGATCTGTTACCCATCGGCATACTCACCTTATCAACATACAAGTAGTAGTCGGTGTAAAAGGCAGAACCACTCTCATTTTTTATAATGACTGCTTCGTTGAATCCACGACAGTCCACACACTTCCATTGATTGAACTGTCCGGCATTGGGGTTTTTTGGCGAATTCAAATGGTTTTGCAAACGCACTTTGCCGACATCCTGGCAATAAGTACCTTGTTTTATATCAATCTTTGGCAATGGGTTGACGGTAATACGGAATGAATCACAAGCGGTGCATCCTGTTACAGGATTTGTGTAGCAATAGGTCAGATAAACACTTCTTCTAACCGTATCACAAACTTTCGATGTATTAAAAATTCCCGAGGCGTTTGTTGCCTCTGGGAACAGCGAACAATACCAGTTTCCACCCAATGGGCCAGGATTAGGGGTTAAAAAATACATATTAATATCTCCCGCGTCACAACAAATACTTTGATCGTCCGGCATTGTTATTACAGGAAGTGCATTCACAAAAATCTTTGTAGTATCCTGACTATAACAAGTTGTAGTGTCTTCTGTCACATACAACTCAAGCCAATAATCGGTCGAAGTTTTTAATGGAAACTTCAATACTGAAGCCGTACCTTTTAAAACCTTTGCCGGGGCCGAAATAGTGATGTCCCACCAGCGATATGTTCCCTTTTTCCCATTTCCAACAGTGTCCAGGCCAAGGGCGGTCAATATAAGTGTGTCATTCCAACAAATAATCTGATCGGAACCTGCAATTGCCCTCACTGTGTCGTTTACATATAATATTAAAGCATCACTTGCCTTGCATCCAAGGCTATCATAAATGTTTAAATTATAAGTTCCTTTATAACTTGTTTTTAATACCGTATCACCACTGAATGTATTTCCATTTAGGAGCCATTCATATACAAAAGATGACCCTTGAACTACCCAGGTGGTATCGTTTGTTTTCATTCTGGCCGTATCAATTTTGGGTATAACTACGATGGAATTATAGGCACAAATTCTCAAATCCGGCCCTAAATCTACCTTCGGATTTTCTCTTAAAAATATCTGAACTGTATCCCATGCTGTACATCCGGTGGCATCCTTTATCAACACCGAAACAGAAGTATCTCCTGTTGCCATAACATCCAGATATGACAAGGTGTCTTTTGGGTTGTGATCCACAGGCGTGGCCCAACGATAGGTAATATTTCCACTGGCGTTTTTAATATATGATGGCACCCGCAGACTTACACCTCTGCACACAAAAGTGTCGTTACCAATTGTCAAATCCACTTCGAGTAACGCAGGAACATCAATCGTATCTTCATACACTGTCGGGCAATTATCGGGCAGACTGTTTATCCGATGTTGAACAATATAACGCCCACCGGTTTTAAACTGAATGGTGTCTTTTGCTATCAAACTCAAATAAATTCCGGTACTTTTAAAATGAACTTTTTTTCTGTCGGTGATGATATTTGAGTTTTCATCCATCACCAGCCATGAATATTCTGCCGTACCCCTGAAATTGGGATACAACACGCTCTCGACAGAATATCGGCCGCATCCTTCTGGTTTAATGATCCTTTTAGCCAGAGCTTTTGGTTTTACGAAAACCCTGAAAGACCTTGTAGTACTGGCATTCTTGGGACAAGCATTATCTGTTGCCGTAGCAGTAAATGTATAGGGCAGTGAATTGGCGAAACCCACAGGGGGAGTCCAGCAAAACTGGCCGGTCTCATGAAGGGCCCCTTTGTTCGTTATTTTAAAGGTGGCACCCGGAATGCCGCGATTCCATGCCAGAAGTACGGTGTCCGGATCAGGTGCTTTAGCGGGTGGCGGCGGAGAAAAGGTCTTATCATCCGTCGTAATGTTGAAACAAATCTGCTCTCCTTCGCAAGTGGAATAACTAAACTTTGAGTTGGTTATGATTGGTGGGTTATTGTCAGGGCATTGGGTCACAATAAACTGCATATCTCGCCTTGTTATACCTATATTTTGATATTTTCCGTTTTTATCCTTTCGCCATTCATCCATTTGCATAACTACTACGGTTACCTGGTTACAATCAACGGGTGTAAAAATGATATCGCCGGTTTCTGCATCCACATAAATCCCAATTGGAGGATTAGCATTTGGGTTGCTTTGTGGAAATTTTAATGGACTGGGGTAATAAGCAGATATTGGGTTTTGAGGGGTTCTTACTCCGGTATAGCTATTCGACTGACCACGATTCTGATAGGCTGTGGCAAAAGAGTAGGACAAAGAGTCAAAGTTGGAAGTATCTGTAGCTCCGTTATTAAAATAATATGGCTGATTGCAACAAAGGATGGCAACGGGATCGTTGGTAAGTGAAGGAGATGAATTGCAGGGTTTGGCACAGGCATCCATTTCCGCAAAAGTGTAAAATGTTTGCTGACTTTGCCCGGTTGTGATGGCCACATTCCGCACAAATAATTGAACAAAAAGCTCGAAACGACAACAACCATTTCTCATAGCTGCCCTCAAATCAAGGGTACCTTCAAACACATGCTTTTCAATTCCGTATGGATATGAGGTAGTGCATGGTTGCTGGCACTTGCTTGTTTCTTTTTTACAGGTTTTTGTAATATCAACGATCGAGGTTCTGGTCAATGTCAAGGTTCCTACATTTGTATTATTGTCCATACATCGTATTGAAACCGCAGTAGGTGCTGTTTGAGAACTGTTGCAATTTTCATTTGTACCACATTTTGGTGATTGACTTAATACATAACAACCATTACAATCTCGGTAGAAGTTGAAAGTGACCTTCCATATACTGTCATTCGTTCCGCTGCAACGGTAAGTTAAATCAGATCCGATAATATGGTCGGCGAAACTGTTCCCTGCTGCAACGATCAGTAATAATATCAGTACAAAAAGCCTGTTCTGCCTCATATCCTTTTATTTTTCAGAAGAGAGATCAAATCTAATAAAAACGTTGCACTCCTTTGCAAGAAACATCAATTTTATTAAAGTAATTTCGAAAAATCATCTACTGAACAATTAACTTTTCAAACCGACTTACATCCGAACCTCTAACCTCAAATCTATAAAATACCGCGGGCACAGTCTCTAATACCTGCATTCCTGTTTCATTGTAAATTTCGTTTTTGGAGGCTACCATTTTTCAGGTTAAATCCCATATAATTTAAGAAACAGGCTTCCCCCCGAGGATGATAAAATTCAAAACCCAACCTTTTGACAAGGAATATGGCCAGAAGTTTATTTGGCCGATCTTTCGATCATTTTGAGAAATACCTCCTCCGGTAGGATCAACCTTAACGTGAACGTTATCCTGATCAAAACAAATGGTGATGTCCTCGTTTGCAAAAAGTTCAACGTGATAATCCCAAATTCTCATTGTTTGAAATTGCACATTGCCGTATTACCTTTATTTATTCTGTTTCCCGGTATCGTGCTGATATTCCACCACTGATGATCCACAATTTTCGTTATTCTTGCAGAATCGAAGCCGGAAGTCATTAGTATCAGACTTTCATTCCATTTGTTTGTTTGGTATGGACCGGCTTATATGCTTACGGTGTCTTCCACAAAGAGATTCATACTGTCAGTGAAAATAAAGCCCTGTTGGCCTTCTGTTAATTTTATGTTGAATTGACCGGCAATAGCAGAAGATTTCGGGTAATTTGCAAAAACTTGCAATTGTGTTCCCATTCCGTCTGGACCATATCCTTGTTTCTTTCAGCTTGAGTTCCAGGATCATACATATAAGTCATACTGTCCGATGGATTTAGGCTGGTGTTATCATAAGTGCATAATCTGGTATCCTGGTCCAAATCCACAAAAAGCATTGGTTTGCATAAATGTTCCGAAATAACGCCATTCCAACCATAGCGTATCACCTTGTTTTACAGGATTGTTCACAGAATCTCATCGGTCATCTTACCAGACCAGACTAACCATAGGAACAAAAGTAACAGAATCGTAAGTACA
This sequence comes from Bacteroidia bacterium, assembly GCA_020053795.1. Lineage (GTDB taxonomy): Bacteria > Bacteroidota > Bacteroidia > NS11-12g > UBA9320 > JAGVMN01. Next base: position 28,382 of record JAGVMN010000026.1, read on the forward strand.
CATTCCTAAATCCCGATTCAGACTGACAAAAAGTGCTGGTTTCACTTGTTCCCTGATGGTATCAGAAACCTTGCATAAGTTCTTGTCTGTAATCGAGACAATAAAGACATGGTCATTCCTTCCTTATGGAATTTCTAACATTCACCGCTAAGTATGATAGTCATTTTAACCTATTTTTTTGGCCGTTTTATGTAAAATATGGCTGATTATATGAACCCGATTTCATCCGTTCAATAATATCGTGTGGAGCCATTATGCTGCCTAAAAAGTACTTTTCAGTTTCCTCACTGAGATTGCCAATTGGTTTCCTGTCATCAAAAGATTGACCCGCTTGCCATGCTAACCAATCATCTGTTTTACAAAATGTAATCTGTCCTTTTTCAATATGTTTATCTAATGGAACGGTTCTAAAAATAGGCTGAACTAAATCAGATTCGATAGGTACATTTCCAACCTTTTCCCAGAGACCCATTTGAACGCCCCATTTCAGGAAAACGTGGGCATAAAATTCGATTTCGGATTTCGCCACCTTTAACAAATCAGTATTTTCATTTGAGTACTCTTCGTAATTGAAAACTCTAATGACTTGACTATTAAGTTGGGCTGGGTCAAGCATTACAAACTGTAAATATTTAAACCTGCCTTTTTCCAAATTGGCTCGGAATACATCACCCTGAATTATTCTAATTCGCTTAATCATAATTTACCTCAAGCATGGTGTTGTCACAACATCTGAAATCTTTACAAAAATAGCCCGTAGTAGCCATAGTAGTTTGATTGGTTGAAGAAAACCTCCAACCGCAGGCTTAAAGATAAAAAAGGCATCATTGCGGCAAAATCTTCTTGTAACATTAAGAAAGCAACAACTAAATCCGTTAATAAATTACTTTTGGAGCACCAATGGATTTCAAAAAATTTGTAGCCGACTATTTCAATTTCACCCTTCAGGAAAGACGTGGCGTCCAAATCCTTTTGATTTTGTTGCTGATCGTTGTTGGAATAAGGGTGTACTTCATTTTTTGGCCGGGTTCAACGTCAAAACTTTCTCTGGCATTCATGCCACTGGCTGTTGAAAGCGATTCTTTTAATAATTTCGGGGAAAACAGACAAACAGGGTATTCTTTTTCCGAATGGAACAAACCGGATTCTGTTAACCCAAATACTTCATCATACAGGGATATGGTGGCTGTCGGATTTCCTGAACGGCTGGCAAAAACCATTATCAAATACAGGGGCTCAGGCGGGCGATTCAGAAAACAAACAGATCTTTTCAGAATCCATAACTTTGATAGCGGAACCTTTTTCAGGGTGAAACCATTTTTACAACTTCCGGAAAATGACCGGCCACAGTTTGCCATCAAAAAAGAATCCATACCTGCTGAGGCCCCTGCTAAAACTTATAAGGAGGTTCGCATGATCGAAATAAACACTTGCGACACGAGTGATTTGATAGCCCTAAGAGGGGTAGGTTCTTTTTTAGCCAACAAAATTGTGGACTACCGAACTAAACTTGGCGGATATCATTCCCTAAACCAGCTTTTAGAAGTTTGGAAAATGTCCCCAGAAACTTATGATCTCATTGTTCAGAGATTGACAATTGATTCAACCTTGATTTCGAGAATAAATGTCAATACCGGTTCCATCAGTGAATTAGCTGTTCACCCATACATCAGAAAGACATTGGCTGAAAATATTGTCAACTACCGAAATATGCATGGTAATTACAAGACATGGAGCGACTTCGAGAAACTATATTTCTACAAAAAAACTACTTTCGAAAAATTGAGACCATATCTGAGTCTCGAATAATGAGGAAAATATTACACACCCTGAGTCAAGTTTAATTATTTTCGCGACACCTATTTAAGAACCATTATTTATGACCGGATACAACTTTGAAGAAACGGAAAATCAAAAGATGATCAAGGAGATGATCAGAGATTTCGCCCAAAAACATATCCTGCCCGATATGATGGTTTGGGATGAAAATCAGACTTTTCCGATGGATGTGTTTAAGAAATTGGGGGAACTTGGTCTGATGGGTGTTTTGGTTCCGCAGGAATATGGTGGCACAGGTTTTGGATATTTCGAATATGTAACAACCATTGTCGAAATATCCAAAGTCTGCGGATCAATTGGATTGTCAGTGGCCGCCCATAACAGCCTTTGTACCGGGCATATCATGCAGTTTGGCTCTGAAGCACAAAAGCAAAAATGGTTACCTAAATTAGCCACGGCGGAATGGATAGGGGCATGGGGATTGACCGAACCCGTAACAGGATCCGATGCCGGGGGGATGATGACCACCGCCGTTCGCGAAGGAGATCATTGGGTTTTGAATGGTTCCAAGAACTTTATTACACATGCCATTAGTGGCGATGTGGCCGTGGTTATTGCCAGAACCGGAGAAAAAGGAGATTCCAAAGGAATGACAGCTTTCGTTGTTGAGAAAGGAACACAAGGTTTTTCGTCAGGAAAGAAAGAAAACAAATTGGGAATGAGAGCCAGTGAAACAGCCTGTCTATTCTTTGATAATTGCAAAGTTCCACATGCCAACATGCTTGGTATGGAAGGCCAGGGATTCATTCAGGCGATGAAAGTTTTAGATGGCGGAAGAATTTCCATTGCTGCATTGGCTTTGGGCATTGCAAAAGGTGCTTATAAAGCCGCCTTGAAATACTCGAAAGAACGCGAGCAATTCGGAAAGCCCATCAGTTTCTTTCAGGGAATTTCATTTAAACTGGCAGATATGGCCCTCAAAATAAGCGGCTCCGAGGCCATCATTAACTATGCCTGCTGGCTGAAAAACAACAATATGAAATGTACCAAGGAAGCGGCAATGGCAAAATATTATGCATCAGAAGCATCGGTAGTCATTGCAAATGAGGCTGTTCAGGTTTTTGGAGGATATGGTTACACTAAAGATTTTCCGGTCGAAAAATTCTACAGAGATGCCAAATTGTGTACCATCGGTGAAGGAACGACAGAAATTCAGAAATTAGTAATCGCCCGCAATATTCTGGAAGCCTAAAAAGATTTGTTTGAGAAGATATTTTTTATGATATTTGCGGCCCTTTTAAGGTATTAAACATGCTTATTATTAACATCAAAGAAAACGACTCGGTTGACAAGGCTCTTAAAAAATTCAAAAAGAAATTTGAAAAAACCGGAGTTATGAGAGAATTACGTGACCGTCAGGCATTTATAAAGCCTTCAATAAAAAGGCGTATGCAAGTAATAAAAGCTCGCTATCGTCAACAACAACAAGCGGATTTATAGAATCCAAAGCACTTCCTTATGAGGTCATGTCTGCGAATCTAATATCAGACTTTTTAAACTATTTGTCCTTTCAAAGAAAGTACTCAGATCACAGTATAATTTCATACGGTTCGGACTTACGACAATTTCTTGCCTATCAAAACTCTGAGTTTGAGACTGATTCTTTGTTAGAAACAAATCGCGAAATGATCAGAAGTTGGTTGGCTGAACTGAACGCTGAAGGCATGAAACCAACCACTATCAAAAGAAAGGTTTCCTCATTAAAATCGTTTTATACCTATTTAATCAGAGAAGGAACCATTGGCGACAATCCAGCATCGCGGTTGTCCACTCCTAAAAACCAGAAAAGGCTTCCGGTTTATGTTAATAAATCTGAAACAAATCGGATGTTGGATGGTTTAGAATTAACAGGTTCTTATAAAGAAATAATTTCTGCAGTGATTATTTTCACATTGTACCATACCGGAATCAGATTAAGTGAATTATTGAATTTAAAAACAGAAAATGTTGATTTTGTTCGAAACACTTTGAAAGTTCTGGGCAAAAGAAACAAAGAAAGAATCATTCCTTTCGGGATAGAACTTCATGTGGTTTTGCAGCGACTTTCTGAAATAAAAGAGGAAAAACAACTGACCGGTGATTATCTGCTATGCAATGAAAATGGATCCAAACTTTATCCTGTTTATATTTACCGCGTAGTAAACACTATGCTGAGAGCAAACACCAGTGCCACAAAAAAGAGTCCGCACGTTTTGAGACATTCGCTTGCCACACATCTATTACATAACGGGGCTGACCTGAATTCAATAAAAGAGCTTCTCGGGCATAGTCAGTTGACAGCCACCCAAATATATACCCACAACAATATCGAAGAATTGAAAGCAACCTATAAACTCGCCCATCCAAAATCATAAAAAACCGCTAATGAAAACTGAAATTCAATCCATTCATTTTAAAGCCGATCAGAAATTGGTTGACTATATAGAGAAGAAACTGCGAAAACTCAAAACATACTATGATGGTATTATTGATGCCAAGGTCTTTTTGAAATTAGACAACAACAATTCAAGGGATAACAAGCAAATAGAGATTAAGATACACGTTCAAAATCAAAGCATTTTCAAAACGCAAACTTCTCAAAGTTTTGAAGCCGCTACAGATATGTGCATTGATGCTCTTAAAACTCAAATAAAACGTTACAAAGAGAAGCTCTCCGGGGTTTTATAATTTTTTTGCGAAACATTTGTTAGGAACAAAAAAAACCCATACTTTTGCCAACCCTAAAAAATGAGGGTTAGGCTATCGGAACCAATGCCATTAAAAAGACCTCATTTTCAAGGCAAAAGCCACCTTAGCTCAGTTGGTAGAGCAGCTGATTTGTAATCAGCCGGTCATTGGTTCGAGTCCGATAGGTGGCTCTTGGCGGGGGGAGTTACCAGAGTGGCCAAATGGGACAGACTGTAAATCTGTTGCGAAAGCTTCGGTGGTTCGAATCCACCACTCCCCACTTGGCTTTGTAGGTAACGCTACTTTGAAAAATGCGGGAGTAGCTCAGTTGGTAGAGCGACAGCCTTCCAAGCTGTAGGTCGCGGGTTCGAGCCTCGTCTCCCGCTCGAAAGAGCAAAATTGAGCGACTACTCAATTTGAAAACGAAGAAGAAGGTTGGCGGATTTGTTCCAGACAGCCTCAGAAAGGTTTTTAGCTCTCAAAAGGTAGAGGCCGATGTAGCTCAGGGGTAGAGCGTTTCCTTGGTAAGGAAGAGGTCATGGGTTCAATTCCCATCATTGGCTCAGGGCCTGTTTGGCACAAATGAAATTGAAAGTTATTGTTCAACTTATTATAACAGTTTAAAAGAAGCACAAAAATGGCAAAAGCAACATTCGACCGTTCCAAACCACATGTAAACATTGGAACCATTGGTCACGTAGACCACGGTAAAACCACCTTAACTGCTGCGATCACCTACGTTCTCGCTAATCAAGGTCTTGCCGAAAAGAAAGATTTCGATTCTATTGACTCTGCTCCGGAGGAAAAAGAACGCGGTATTACAATTAATACAGCTCACGTTGAGTATCAGACAATAAACAGGCACTATGCTCACGTTGATTGTCCGGGTCATGCTGACTATGTGAAAAACATGGTTACTGGTGCCGCTCAAATGGATGGAGCCATTCTTGTAGTTGCCGCCACTGACGGGCCAATGCCACAAACTAAGGAACACATTCTGCTGGCTCGGCAGGTTGGTGTACCACGTTTGGTTGTATTCATGAACAAAGTGGATATGGTTGACGATGAAGAGTTGTTGGAAATTGTTGAGATGGAAATCAGAGATTTATTGGCATTCTATGGATTCGATACCGATAATACACCAATCATACAGGGTTCTGCCCTGGGTGCCTTAAACGGTGAACCTAAATGGGTTGATTGTGTAAACCAGTTAATGAAAGCTGTTGATGAGTGGATTCCAATTCCACCAAGGTTAGTTGATCAGCCATTTTTGATGCCTGTTGAAGACGTATTTTCTATCACAGGAAGAGGTACTGTTGCAACAGGTCGTATTGAGCGTGGTGTTATCAATGTTGGAAACCCCGTTGACATCATTGGGTTGGGTAATGAAAAACTAAGTTCGGTTGTAACCGGAGTAGAAATGTTCCGTAAACTACTTGACAGAGGAGAAGCCGGAGACAATGCAGGGATTTTGTTGAGAGGTATTGAGAAAACAGACATCAGAAGAGGAATGGTAATTTGTGCTCCTAACTCTGTGAAACCTCACAAAAAATTCAAAGCTGAAGTCTATATTCTGAGTAAGGAAGAAGGCGGGCGTCATACCCCATTTTTCAACAAGTACCGTCCGCAATTCTATTTCAGAACCACGGACGTTACAGGTGAAATTATGCTTCCTGCCGGAACAGAGATGGTGATGCCAGGAGATAACCTTACTATCGAGGTAGATTTAATCACAGTAATTGCTATGGAAAAAGGATTGAAATTCGCTATCCGTGAAGGTGGCAGAACGGTAGGTGCCGGACAGGTAACAGAAATATTAGATTAAAATATAAACGGCATATACGGGTGTAGCTCAATTGGTAGAGTAGTGGTCTCCAAAACCATTGGTTGTAGGTTCGAGTCCTGCTACCCGTGCTAAACAATATGGAAAAGCTAAAAGAAATCTGGCGTACAACTGTAGACGAACTCATGAACAAAGTGAGCTGGCCTACTTTTGAAGAGTTGAGAAGTAGTACTTTCATTGTGTTGATTGCCTCAATAATATTTGCTCTTACAATATATGTAATAGATCTGAGTTTTGGCTTTGTAACCAATACTTTATACGATTTACTTAAGGGATAACCAGAATTAATGACTCTTATGATGGAACAACCATCCGGCGATTTTAAGTGGTATGTAGTACGGGCGATTACCGGTCAGGAAAAGAAGGTAAAGGCGATGATTGAGTCGGAATTATTCAGAGACAAACTGACGGACTATGTTCCGGAAATATTGATACCGACACATAGGGTCTACGAAATAAAAAAAGGAAAAAAGACTTCTAAAGAGAAGAGTTATTTCCCCGGATATATTTTGATTCAGGCCAATTTGGTCGGAGAGGTATTGCCGACTATAAAGGCAATTAACGGGGTGGTTGGTTTTCTTGGCACCGCCGGTGAGCCTATCCCACTCCGTCAATCTGAAGTGAATCGAATTCTCGGACAGGTTGACAAATCTTCTGAAGAGGGGGAAAGTCATCTGGAGCCATTTATAGTTGGAGAGTTTGTCAAAGTGAATGATGGCCCATTCAGTGGATTCAGCGGAGTAATAGAAGAGGTGAACGAAGAAAAGAAAAAACTGAAGGTCATGGTTAAAATATTCGGGCGAAAAACGCCGCTTGAATTGAATTACGTACAAGTAGAAAAAGAATAATATAATGGCCAAACAAGTCACAGGTTACGTTAAATTACAGATCAAAGGTGGTGCAGCTAATCCTGCCCCTCCAATAGGACCGGCTTTAGGTTCGAAAGGGGTTAATATTGTTGATTTTTGCAAACAATTTAACGCCAGAACTCAGGAAAAAGGTGGCAAATTGCTGCCTGTTTTAATTACGGTATATGCTGATAAGTCATTTGACTTCATTATTAAAACTCCACCTGTCGCCGCACAGCTTTTAGAATATTCCGGAGCTAAGGCCGGTTCTGCAGAGCCAAATAGAAAAAAAGTTTCAACGGTTTCCTGGGATCAGATAAAAACCATTGCACAGGAAAAAATGCCAGACCTTAATTGCTTTACTGTAGAATCTGCCATGAGAATGGTAGCAGGTACCGCAAGAAGTATGGGTATTTCGGTTACCGGAACCTTTCCGGGAGATAATTAAAAATTATCGAAAATAATATTATGACGAAGATAACAAAGAAGCGAAAAGCATCTCTGTCAAAGTTTGACCGCACCAAGACTTACAGTCTGTCAGATGCAAGCAAACTTATTAAGGAGATTTCCTACACCAAGTTCGACGCAGCTGTTGACATGGATGTAAAATTGGGAGTTGACCCAAGACAAGCCAATCAGATGGTGAGAGGAACAGCAGTTCTGCCACATGGAACAGGTAAAGACTTAAAGGTTTTGGTTCTCTGTACTCCGGACAAGGAAGTTGAGGCCAAAGAAGCCGGTGCCGACTATGTAGGTCTGGATGATTATATCGAAAAGATAAATGGTGGCTGGACTGATGTTGATGTGATTATTACCATGCCTGCAGTGATGGCAAAATTGGGAAGACTTGGAAAGATTCTTGGCCCAAGAAACCTGATGCCAAACCCAAAATCCGGAACAGTAACCATGGATATTGGCAAAGCGGTAACAGAAGTAAAGGCTGGTAAAATTGATTTTAAGGTTGACAAAACCGGCATCATACATACATCAGTAGGAAAGGTATCTTTCACCAATGATAAGATTGTTGAGAATGCTTTAGAACTGATGCATACACTTTCAAAGCTGAAACCATCTTCATCAAAGGGCACTTACTTTCAAAGCGTAACTATTTCAAGTACCATGAGTCCCGGTATCAAGATAGACGTAAAATCCATACCAGGTATTTAATCACAAAAACATGACACGTCAGGAAAAAGACCAACTCATAAACGAATTAGCAGCGGAAATAAAGAACCATCAGTTTGTTTACGTAACTGACAGTTCTAACATGACCGCCGGAAATAATAATGCTCTCAGAAGAATTTTATTTCAAAACGGAATAAAAATGAAGGTAGCAAAAAACACTCTTATTGAGAAAGCCCTTGAGCGTTCTAATATAAATTGGGGTGAATTAACAGATACATTTAAAGGAACAACGGCACTTTTATTTGCCACCGACCCAAAAGCACCTGCAAAAGCCATAAAAAGCTTCCGTAAGGCTGGCGACAGACCGCTTTTGAAAGGAGCATATATAGAATCAAGTGTGTTTATAGGTGATGACAAACTCGACATGTTGGTTGATCTTAAATCACGCGAAGACCTGATAGGTGATATCATTGGTCTTCTTCAGTCTCCGATCAACAATGTTATTGGTGCCTTGCAATCGGGTACCAATAATTTGGCCGGTATTCTCAAAACATTATCAGAAAAAGAAAATTAATTTTAAACATTAACATCATTAAAAATGGCAGACGTTAGAGCAATTGCAGAACAATTGGTAAATCTTACCGTAAAAGAGGTAAATGAATTAGCCGGTGTTTTGAAAGATGAGTATGGTATCCAACCGGCAGCAGCACAGGTAGCTGTTGCAGCAGCAGGACCCGCTGTAGGTGCAGATGCCCCTGTGGCTGAAGAGAAAACTGAATTTACAGTTTTGCTTAAATCGGCAGGACCTTCAAAACTTCAGGTAGTAAAAACCGTTAAAGAACTTACCGGATTAGGCTTGAAAGAAGCCAAAGAATTAGTTGACGCAGCTCCAAAAGAATTGAAGGAGAACGTTTCTAAAGAGGAAGCAGAAATGTTGAAAGCTAAACTCGAAGAAGCAGGAGCTGAAGTTGAGCTTAAATAAAAATACTTACCCGAATTAATCCAATAGACCCCAGAGTAATCTGCGGGTCTATTGGTGTTGGGTGTATTTATTCTTCCTTTTTTTGAGTCTGAACTTAATATTTACAGCCTTGTCTACAAAAAATAACCATTCAGAACGTATCAGTTTCGCTTCCATAAAACAGGTAATAGATTATCCTGATTTTTTGGACGTACAGGTAAAATCATTTAAGGAGTTTTTCCAATTGGATACTCCTTCGGAAAATCGCCGTAACGAAGGCCTTTTTAAGGTTTTCAGCGAGAACTTCCCAATAACCGATACCAGGAATATTTTTGTTCTTGAGTTCTTGGATTATTTTGTTGATCCGCCAAGATACACGATCGAAGAGTGTATTGATCGCGGTTTAACTTATGCCGTTCCTTTGAAGGCAAAACTCAAACTTTCCTGCAATGATATCGAACATGAAGATTTCGAAACCATTGTTCAGGATGTTTATTTGGGTACCATTCCTTACATGTCTCCAAGCGGGTCGTTTGTAATCAATGGTGCAGAAAGGGTCATTGTTTCGCAATTGCACCGTTCGCCGGGTGTATTCTTTGGTCAAACCTACCACACCAATGGTACGAAGCTTTATTCTGCCCGGGTAATCCCATTCAAAGGAAGCTGGATCGAATTTGCAACTGACGTGAACAATGTGATGTATGCTTACATTGACAGAAAGAAAAAATTTCCTGTAACCACTTTGCTCAGAGCCATCGGATTTGAAACCGACAAAGACATTCTTGATATTTTTGGCCTGGCCGAAGACGTCAAAGTGAGCAAAAGCGGTTTGAAAAAACTGGTTGGTCGGAAATTGGCCGCCAGGGTACTTCGCTCTTGGATAGAAGATTTTGTGGATGAAGATACCGGGGAGGTTGTTTCTATTGAAAGAAATGAGATTATCATCGAAAGAGATATCATCTTGGAGGACAGTCATATGGATCTCATTATTGACTCAGGTGTTAAATCTATTATTATCAGCAAAGAAGATGATAAAAACGATTATGCCATTATTCATAACACACTTCAAAAAGATACATCTAATAACGGAAAGGAAGCTGTTGAGGTCATCTATCGTCAGTTGAGAAACACTGATCCGCCGGATGAGGAAACCGCCCGCGGAATTATTGAGCGATTGTTCTTTTCGGATAAGAGATATGATCTTGGAGAAGTGGGGCGATACAGGATCAATAAAAAGTTGAAACTGAATATTCCGGATGAAACCAAAGTTCTAACAAACGAAGATATTATTAGTATTATCAAATATCTCATCGAACTGAGCAACTCAAGAACCGACGTTGATGATATAGATCACCTGAGCAACAGACGTGTGAGAACGGTTGGGGAGCAGTTGTATTCTCAGTTTGGTGTTGGGTTAGCTCGTATGGCTCGCACCATTCGAGAGCGAATGAACATTCGAGACAATGAAGTTTTTACGCCTGCAGATCTGATTAATGCAAGAACACTCTCCTCAGTTATTAACTCCTTCTTTGGTACGAACCAACTTTCTCAGTTTATGGATCAAACGAATCCATTGGCAGAGATTACGCACAAAAGACGTATGTCTGCACTTGGCCCCGGTGGTCTTTCAAGAGACCGTGCAGGATTTGAGGTGCGTGATGTTCACTATACACACTACGGAAGACTTTGTACCATTGAAACACCGGAGGGGCCAAACATTGGTTTGATTTCTTCTTTGTGTGTTCATGCTACCATAAATAGTATGGGCTTTATAGAGACTCCATACAGAAGAGTGAAAGACAGCAAAGTTCAGATTAACGATGCAGTGGTATATTTGAGTGCGGAAGAAGAAGACGAAAAAATTATTGCTCAGGCAAATGCCCCTATTACAGACAAAGGTGAGTTTCTGACCAACGAAATAAAAGCAAGGTTTGAAGGCGATTTCCCGATTGTCGAGCCAAAAGCGGTTCACTTTATGGATGTTGCTCCAAATCAAATCGTTTCTATTGCGGCATCTTTGATTCCATTTCTGGAGCATGATGATGCAAACAGAGCCCTGATGGGATCGAACATGCAACGTCAGGCAGTGCCTTTACTGAGACCGCAGGCCCCTGTTGTAGGAACAGGTCTTGAAGGAAAAGTTGCCCGCGATAGCCGCAACCTTATTGTGGCCGAGGGCAATGGAATTGTAGATTATGTTGACTCTTCAGAAATAAGAGTGCGTTATGACCTCAACGCCGATCAACAAATCATCAGCTTTTCAGGTGAATTAAAGACTTATAACCTGATCAAATTTCAAAGAACCAATCAGAACACCTGCGTAAATCTTAGACCTATCGTCAAAAAAGGCGAAAAGGTTAAGGTCGGTCAGGTACTTTGTGAGGGATATGCCACTGAAGGTGGCGAACTGGCCCTCGGAAGAAACCTGAAAGTGGCATTCATGCCATGGCAGGGTTACAACTTCGAGGATGCCATTGTTATCTCCGAGAGAGTTGTGAAGGATGACTATTATACATCGCTTCATATAACAGAGTATCAACTTGAAGTTCGTGACACCAAACGCGGTGAGGAAGAACTCACAAACGATATTCCAAATGTCAGTGAAGAAGCCACCAGAAATCTGGATGAAAACGGTTTGATCAGAATCGGAGCACGAGTGAAAGAAGGCGATATTCTGATTGGTAAAATAACACCAAAAGGAGAAACCGAACCATCGCCGGAGGAGAAGCTTTTAAGAGCCATCTTCGGAGATAAAGCGGGAGATGTGAAAGATGCATCACTTAAAGCACCTCCATCTACTGATGGAATTATCATTGAAAAAAAACTCTTTTCACGCTCCAAGAAGGACAAAATGTCAAGAGGTGATGACAAGAACAAATTGACCAGGTTGGAAGCAGAACATGAAAAAGAAATGATCAAACTCAAGGGTATTCTCTGCGACAAGCTTTTCGAAGTTCTGAATGGCAAGAGTTCGGCCGGAGTAATCAATGTCTTCCATGAAGAAGTGATCAGCAAAGGTTCAAAGTTCAACCTGAAGAACCTTTTGGAAATAGACTATGCAAACGTTTCATACCTCAATTGGACCTCAGATGCTGAAAAGAATTCGATGGTCAATGAGATTCTAAATCACTACAAACAACGCCAAAATGAAGTCATCACCGAGTTCAAACGTCGTTATTTTGCTGTGAGTGTGGGCGATGAACTGCCAACCGGAATACTGCAACTTGCCAAAGTTTATATTGCCACTAAGCGAAAGCTGAAAGTTGGCGATAAAATGGCCGGTCGGCACGGTAACAAAGGTATTGTAGCCAAAATAGTTCCGGAAGAAGATATGCCTTTTCTGGAAGATGGAACTCCGGTGGACATTGTGTTGAATCCGTTGGGCGTACCTTCCCGTATGAACCTGGGCCAGATTTACGAAACAGTTCTGGGTTGGGCAGGGGTTGAATTGGGCTTGAAATTTGCAACCCCGATTTTCGATGGTGCAAAAGAATCAGATATTCAAAAATATGTCGATCAGGCTGGCATTCCAACCAATGGTCAGACCTATTTATACAACGGGTTAACGGGTGACCGATTTGATCAAATGACAACTGTAGGCATTATCTATATGTTGAAACTTGGGCACATGGTTGATGACAAAATGCACTCACGTTCTATCGGGCCCTATTCACTTATCACACAACAACCTTTGGGTGGCAAGGCACAATTTGGAGGTCAACGTTTTGGAGAGATGGAGGTTTGGGCACTTGAGGCATTTGGTGCGGCAAATATTCTTCGTGAAATTCTGACAGTTAAATCAGATGATATCATCGGCAGGGCCAAGGTTTATGAAGCCATCGTAAAAGGTGATAACTTCGGTGAACCAGGACTTCCTGAATCATTCAATGTATTGCTTCATGAGCTAAAGGGATTGGGTCTTGACGTTACGTTTGATTAATTTTAACCTTAAAACAACATTAAATGACTTACACAAAAAAGGAACAAAAGATAAAAAGTAACTTCACCTCCATGAGAATAGGATTGGCCTCACCGGAAACCATCCTGCAACGTTCCTTCGGAGAAGTTACCAAACCCGAAACTATCAATTACAGGTCTTATAAGCCTGAAATGGGTGGCCTGTTTTGCGAAAGAATATTCGGACCTGTTAAAGATTATGAGTGCCATTGTGGCAAATACAAACGTATTCGCTATAAAGGTATTGTCTGCGACAGATGCGGGGTTGAAGTGACCGAGAAAAAGGTAAGAAGAGAACGCATGGGTCATATCGAATTGGTAGTACCTGTTGCACATATCTGGTATTTCAGAACCCTGCCGAATAAAATCGGGTATTTGCTTGGCTTACCAAGTAAAAGGCTCGAGATGATTATTTACTACGAAAGATACGTTGTGGTACAGGCTGGCGTTAAAGAGGCCGATGGTCTTCAATACCTCGATTTTCTGACAGAAGAAGAATACCTCGACATTTTGGATTCGTTGCCAAAAGAAAACCAATACCTTGATGATAAGGACCCATCAAAGTTCATAGCAAAAATGGGTGCTGAGGCATTAACAGATTTACTTTCAAGACTTCAGTTGGACGAATTGTCTTATAGTCTAAGACATCAAGCAGCTAACGAAACCTCTCAACAACGGAAAAACGAAGCACTCAAAAGATTAAAAGTAATTGAGAGTTTCCGCGATGCCAACAGCCGTTTCGAAAACAAACCGGAATGGATGATCATGAAGATATTGCCAATCATCCCACCAGAATTAAGACCTTTGGTTCCTCTGGAAGGCGGAAGATTTGCAACATCAGATTTGAATGACCTTTATCGCCGGGTTATTATCCGTAACAACCGTTTGAAGCGTTTGATTGAAATTAAAGCTCCTGACGTTATTTTGAGAAACGAGAAAAGGATGTTGCAGGAAGCTGTAGATTCATTACTGGACAATACCCGTCGTGCAAATGCTGTAAAGGCAGATGGCAACAGGCCGTTAAAATCTTTGAGCGATATGCTGAAAGGTAAGCAAGGTCGTTTCCGTCAGAACCTCTTAGGAAAAAGAGTTGACTACTCCGGACGTTCGGTTATTGTTGTGGGCCCGAAACTGAAATTACACGAGTGCGGTTTGCCAAAGAATATGGCGTCCGAGCTTTTCAAACCTTTTATCATCAGAAAACTGATAGAAAGAGGAGTTGTGAAAACCGTAAAATCAGCTAAGAAAATTGTTGACCGCAAGGATCCCGTTATTTGGGAGATACTTGAAAATATCCTAAAAGGACATCCTGTGTTGCTTAACCGTGCTCCAACACTTCACAGGTTGGGTATTCAAGCTTTTCAACCAAAACTGGTTGAAGGAAAAGCGATACAACTTCACCCTTTGACCTGTACCGGATTTAACGCAGATTTTGACGGTGACCAGATGGCGGTACATTTGCCGTTGGGAAATGCGGCTATTCTTGAAGCACAATTATTGATGCTGGCTCCACACAATATTCTGAACCCTGCAAATGGAGCTCCAATTGCCGTTCCTTCTCAGGACATGGTTTTGGGATTGTATTATCTCACCAAGCAACGCAAATCCACTCCTGATGAAAAGATCATTGGAGAAGGACTGACTTTCTATTCTGCTGAAGAAGCCGTCATAGCCCATAACGAAGGACGAGCAGAATTGCACGCCATAGTTAAGGTAAGAACCACAGTAAAAGAAAACAACGAACTGGTTCACAAAGTAATTGAGACTTCGGTGGGCAGAATTATTTTCAATCAATTTGTTCCTCCTACGACGGGTTTCATCAATCAATTGCTTACCAAAAAGAATCTCCGTGAAATTATTGGAACCATGGTTAGAGAAAACGGTTCTGACACTACTGCCGAGTTTCTTGACAATATCAAAGACCTTGGATTTAATTACGCCTTCAAGGGAGGTTTGTCTTTTAACATCAATGACGTCATTGTCCCTGATGAAAAGGACCATCTGATTCAACAAGCAAAACAAGAGGTAGAAGAAATCTGGTTTAACTACAACAACGGTTTTATTACGAATAATGAAAGATACAATCAGGTGATTGACATCTGGACACGTATCAATTCCCGGGTTTCAGATGCTCTTATAAAAAGAATTACCGAACACAACCAGGGTTTTAACCCCATCTTTATGATGCTGGACTCTGGTGCAAGAGGTTCGAAAGAGCAGATCAGACAGTTGGGCGGAATGAGGGGCCTTATGGCCAAACCTCAAAAGAAATCAGGTGGCGGAACAGGTGAAATTATTGAAAACCCGATTCTTTCAAATTTCCGTGAGGGACTATCCATTCTTGAATATTTTATATCTACACATGGGGCTCGTAAAGGTTTGGCCGATACCGCATTGAAAACAGCAGATGCCGGTTATTTGACACGTCGTTTGCATGATGTGGCTCAGGATGTTGTTGTCAATTCTGAAGATTGCAATACACTTCGAGGCATTGAAATTCAAGCTCTGAAAGAAAACGAAGAAATTGTAGAAAGTCTTTACGACAGAATTCTTGGACGGGTTTCCCTCTATGATGTTATTCATCCTGAAACCCTTGAGGTGTTGGCCGAAGAAGGTGTTGAGATGAATGAAGAAATGGCTAAAGCCATTGAAGACTCAGGAATTGAATTTATGGAGATCCGCAGCGTTCTCACTTGCGAAGCCAGGCAAGGTGTTTGTGCAAAATGCTATGGCCGAAATCTGGCCACAGGCCGAATGGCACAAAGAGGAGATGCAGTCGGAGTTATTGCAGCCCAATCCATCGGTGAACCTGGAACTCAGTTGACATTGCGTACCTTCCACGTTGGGGGAACTGCATCTAACATCGCTCAGGAATCTGGACTTAGGGCCAGATTCGAAGGCATACTTGAATTTGACGAAGTTCGTACGGTACAAAGGGTAAATGATGACGGCGAAGCTGTCCATGTGGTCCTTGGACGTTCCAGTGAAGTAAAAATACTAAACACAAAAACCAAAGAGGTTATAGCTAATTTAAATCTTCCTTACGGGTCGTATCTAAAAGTTACAGATAGTCAAAAAGTGAAGAAAGGTGACACTATTTGTACTTGGGACCCTTATAATGCCGTGATTCTTTCGGAGCAAGACGGAAAAGTTGAATTCAAGGATATTGTAGAAGGTTTGACTTTTCGTGAGGAGATTGATGATCAAACCGGATTTAAAGAAAAAGTCATAATAGACACCCGTGACAAACGTTTGGTTCCCGGAATTCATTTGATTGGAAAAGGCGGCGAAATCATTCGTGAATATAACGTTCCGGTTGGTTCGCATCTTCAATTGAACCACAACGACAAGATAAAAGCCGGTACCATTATCGCGAAAATTCCGAGGGTTATTGGCAAAACCGGTGACATTACCGGGGGGTTGCCAAGGGTTACAGAACTCTTCGAAGCACGTAATCCATCCAATCCTGCAGTAGTCTCTGAGATTGACGGAGTTGTTTCATACGGTGGAATCAAACGTGGAAACAGAGAAATATCAATTGAGTCAAGAGACGGCATGGTTAAAAAATATCTGGTTTCACTTTCCAAACATATTTTGGTTCAGGACAGTGATTATATCAAAGCAGGTACATCACTCTCCGACGGATCAATCACACCACAGGATATTTTAGCCATTGAAGGGCCAAGTGCTGTTCAGCGTTATGTATTGAATGGTATTCAGGAAGTATATCGTTTGCAGGGGGTAAAAATAAACGATAAACACATCGAAGTTATTGTGCGTCAAATGATGCAAAAGGTTACCATTGTTGATCCCGGTGATACAAGATTCCTTGAAGGTGAAGCAGTTGAAAAGGTCAATTTTAAAGAAGAAAATGACTGGATTTATGATATGAAGGTGGTAGTTGATCCCGGTGATTCTAACGATATGAAGGCCGGTCAGATATTAACCCTCCGCAAGTTGCGTGACGAAAATTCAGTTCTGAAACGAAAAGACCTGAAGACCGTTGAAGTGCGTGATGCCATACCGGCAACTTCTGAACCTTTATTAATGGGTATTACCCGCTCATCACTGGGAACCCAAAGCTTTTTATCGGCAGCATCTTTCCAGGAAACAACGAAGGTTCTGAACGAAGCTGCTATTGCCGGTAAAATTGACCGTATGGTTGGACTGAAAGAAAACGTCATTGTTGGACATTTAATCCCTGCCGGAACAGGTAGAAGAGACTATGAAAACATCATAGTTGGTTCTCAGGAAGAGTATGACTTGCTTATGTCGTCAAAAGAAGATGACGAAAGTGACTCTGAGGTGTCAGTTGGAACAGCAGAGGTTTCGTACTAAGTTTTAACTCCCTTCATAGTTGAACAATAATCAAAGGCAGTCTGTCGGCTGCCTTTTTTGTTTTTAATAAATTCAACAAGAAAAAGATAATCAACAAAGAAATGTTGGCTGTATATTAAGCATCTTTATTCTTGTGGTTATTGTTTGTATAATAATTTTCAATTGCACAGTACTATACCGTTACCACATATCCGTAATATTTACAAAAAAAAACGGATTAAAAATGACAAGAATAATGTAACAGAGATAACCGGAGTATTGGTGGGATAATGGCTTTTGTATTTTTGGTAAGCATTCAAGAAAAACAGTGGTGCGGCGGATATGGCTAAGCCATCCGCAAGCGAAGCAGCTCGGATTGAGGGGAAAAATGCTATTTGTAGAATTCAACAAAAAATAAATAGCCTTGACTTTCCCTTGCTTCGTTTTTTTTTTAGAAGAATAAATGACCTGGGTTAAAGGGCAATGCCCTTTGCATTGTCCGTATAAAAGTACTTCAGGTATATTTAAGGGTAAACAGATTTCCGTTTGATGATTAAGTACCTCCGTTTATCAATTGAGATTGACCTTTTGTTTTCTGCAATGAAAAAATCATTAGGTTTGAGCGTGCTTAGAACTTGCATGCATATGGGATTGATAGAAGCAGGATGTGATGAGGCCGGACGTGGTTGTCTGGCCGGTCCGATATGTGCGGCAGCTGTTGTCCTTCCGCCCGATTACAAGAACAAGTATTTGAATGACTCGAAAAAGGTCGGTTACAAATTGCGTGGGATGTTGCGTAAAGAAATAATGAAAGATGCTTTGGCATTCTCCGTAGCATTTGTTGATGAAACTGAAATTGACAGAATCAATATTCTCAATGCCAGCATATTGGCCATGCACATGGCATTGTCCCGGCTAAAGATAAAACCGGAGCATATTTTAATAGACGGCAACAGGTTTATATCATTTCAGAAAATTCCATTTACTACCGTTGTAAAAGGTGATGGGATATTCATGAATATTGCCGCTGCCAGCATACTGGCAAAAACCAGTAGAGATCAGTTTATGGAATACTTGCACCTTAAGCATCCGGTTTACAATTGGAAACAAAACAAAGGCTATCCAACGGCAGAACACAGGCAAGCGTTTTTATTCCATGGGCCATCCGAATTTCACCGAACGAGTTTTATAATTAAATCTGACCAATTAAAATAGACATCGTAAGTGATTGAATATCGAATAACCATTACATGAAAAAAATCCTGTTGCTTTTACTTTTTGCTTGCACTGTCATTCTGACTTTTGCCCAAAAGGAGTGGTACGGCGGCATAGACATTGGGCCTAAGTACGACCTTTTCCGGGTCATAAAAATGGGGAACTCTGCCGGCAATGCCAAGCTGAAAATCATTGGAGATGTAGCCGCTATTGCCGGTCTGAAACTGGGGGTGAACCTTGATAAAAAATACACCTTTCAAACCGGCATTTATAAGAACGATTACAAGGTGAAATTTGACTTAATCAGTTCTAAAAACAATCTCCTTTTTGATAACGAATTGGTCAATACACTGAACACATATATGATTCCAATCAATCTGATGCGAAGATATCCCTTGTCAAACGAGAAGCAGGTGTTTACCGTTGGCTTTGGGTTTTCATTTCTTGTAAACGAAAAAACTGATTTAACCGGACAACGACAATCGGATATACAGACGGTTGAAAACAATGGGATTGTGATTGATGAAATGAAATACAGGCTTTACAAGCATGCCCTTGCCGGTGGCATTTTTACAGGAAATCTTTTCGCCGGGTTGGACATTGCCCTGTTTGAACGTATGTTCTTCAGTATTGAAGTATGCGGAAGACTAGGATTGTCGGGCAATGATGAATTCAGCATAGATGCAGTCGAGACAAAGGATATTGCTGATGAAACAACAACATTTAAAATCTCCAACAATGGAGGAGCCGTTCAATTTGTTCTCGGATTCAAGTATTTTTTTAAAACAAACACCGAAGAATAGACTTATCAATTTTAAGGACCCGATCACCAAATTCCAAGTCCCAAATTTGAAAATAATAAACACATATTTTAGAGTTTGAGACTTGGGACTTGAAACTTGGATTATAAGATTGTAACTTTTGTAAGTAAGTTTGCGGCATGTTCACAGGTATAATTGAAACTACCGGAGTCATCAGATCTTTGACACATGAAGGCGGAAATCTTCAACTGGCGGTTAGTTCTTCGCTATCCAATGAATTGAAAGTGGATCAAAGTGTTGCCCATGATGGTATTTGCCTCACCGTTGTTGGCCTTGGCAAGGGATACCATTTGGTCACCGCCATAGAAGAGACTTTGCAACGAACCAACCTCGGAACGCTAAAAGTTGGCGATGTAATGAATTTAGAGCGTTGCCTTTCAGTGAACGGGCGTTTCGACGGGCATATTGTTCAAGGACACGTGGATTCAGTGGGTACTTGTGAAAGCGTTGAGGATCATAATGGCAGTTGGGTTTTTTATTTCAGATACGAGAACTCAAATAATATCACCGTTGAAAAAGGTTCTATTGCCATTAATGGGGTTAGCCTTACCGTTGTAGATTCTAAAGAAAGCTCTTTTTCGGTTGCTATTATTCCCTATACCTTTGCAAACACCAACTTCAAAAACCTGAAAGTGAACAGTCTTGTGAATCTTGAATTTGATATTGTGGGAAAATATTTGGCAAGAATGTTCGCCGCTTCGGGTCGGAAAATTTGAAGATTGGCCACTGTAAAATTATAAACTAAAACGCTTCAGCCTTATTCCCATGAACATCATTATACTTTCAGCCAACAGCAAACTCTATTCAACCAAAAGATTGGTAGAGGCGGGAGAGAAAAGAGGTCACCACATGCGGGTAGTAGATCATACTAAATGCGACCTTGTGATAGAGAGGCACAAACCATCCATCATTTATTACGGGGATGAGCTGAAGGATGTGGACGCGGTTATTCCCCGCATCGGAGCATCCGTCACCTTTTTCGGGACCGCCGTAGTGCGTCAATTCGAAATGATGAAAGCGTTCACTGCCGTTGAATCACAGGCATTAGTTCGGTCTCGCGACAAACTGAGAAGCCTTCAGATATTGGCCCGTGCCGGATTGGGATTGCCCAAAACCGTTTTCACAAACCATTCGAGAGAAGTTGACAAGGTTATTGCAAAAGTTGGCGGTGCACCCTTGATCATCAAGTTATTGGAAGGAACGCAGGGATTAGGTGTTGTATTGGCTGAAACATTCAAAGCTGCTGAATCAGTTTTGGAAGCTTTCAACGGGCTTAAAGCCAGAGTCATCATTCAGGAGTTTATAAAAGAATCTAAAGGCTGCGATGTGCGGGCATTTGTGGTTGACGGTCATGTGGTGGGTGCCATGAAAAGAACAGCCAAAGAAGGGGAATTTCGTTCCAATCTTCACCGTGGCGGTTCGGCTCAGTTGATAGAATTGACACAAGAGGAAGAAATTACTGCCATAAAAGCGGCCAAGGCTTTGGGTTTGGGAATTGCCGGGGTAGATATGCTCCAATCTGAAAGGGGTCCACTGATTTTGGAGGTGAACTCGTCTCCGGGACTGGAAGGAATAGAGGGTGCTACAAAAAAGAATATCGCAGGTGAAATTATCAAATATGTAGAAAAAAACGCCTGAGATGAGTCAGACCCTGAAGTTTGTAGGTCTTTTTTTTATATTTATGTTCACGGGAGTTTTGATTACAGGTTTGGTGATGGGATCCCTAAACACGATAAAAACATTCGAGGCAAAAACGACTCCGGATATTTGTCAGAAATACTTAACCGACACTGCTCATCTGAGACATTGGATGATTAATTTTGAATCGTTGACCAACGCATCAGCCAACAATAATTACAAACTGACATTGAACAATGGCAAAGGGCAAAAGGGCAATTTTGATTTGGAAATACGCAGTGACAGTTCCAAACACAACCTGGTTTATGAACTTAACAACAGGGGATCAAAACTCGAGATTAATTTTAACTTTGATTCAATAAAATCCGGAACAAGACTGCTGATAGAACACGAAGTCAAGGGGAAAGGAATAGCCAATAAATTGGTTATTGCCATGCTTCATAAATCCCTTAAGAAACAATACGAACTGGAAACAAAAAGGATTAAGGCGTTGTTGGAGCAGAGTGAAATTAATCTGATTGATGACTGAGCGGAGTCGAAGTCAGCTATCAGATGGGAAAAGGCCGTTCCTCAGCCTGACAAAACGAATAAAAAAAGGCCGGTATCGCACCGCTACAACCTCCTGCCCTTGCTGTCTTCCGACCCTGGGGGATTCAAAGGGAGCAAGTCGTACCGACCCGGCTGCAAATATAGATTTTTAGACAGAAATACTGTTATTAATTGAGACATTTGAAGAACTTTTATAACCCAGAGATTGAACCATGTGGCAGTGAAAACACTGATAAAGCCATGAAGCCAGAAACATTATGAATTTGCAATCATTCACCTTTAATCCTTTTAGTGAAAACACCTATGTTCTTTGGGACGAAACCATGCAATGTGCAATTGTGGACCCCGGATGTTACACCCATTCTGAGCAGCAGGAACTGCAAAATTTTATTGAAAACAACGAACTGGCCCCGGTGCTTCTGCTTCAGACACATGCCCATATAGACCATGTTTTTGGAACCGCATTTGTATGCCGCACATGGGGTCTAAAACCACTCCTTCACAGAAATGAAAAATTGGTTTATGATTCTGCAACCATAGTTGGGATGCAATACGGCGTACCCATCACAGACTTGCCCAAAGCCGACTACATTTTGGAAGAAGAAAAGAATGTTTCTTTTGGCCATTCTACTTTGCAAGTTCTTTTCACTCCCGGCCATTCACCCGGTTCGGTTTGCTTTTTTAATGAAAAGGACAGAGTAGTACTGGCCGGTGATGTCTTGTTTTTGGGAAGCATAGGTCGAACAGATTTACCCGGTGGTGATTACCAAACCCTTATCAATTCTATCAAAACAAAGTTGCTTCCATTAGGCGATGAAGTGACCGTTTACAGCGGTCATGGGCCAAAAACCAAAATCGTTTTCGAAAAGTTGCACAATCCGTTTTTGAATGAATCACGTCGTTACGGAGAGTGAATTTTCAACCGGCCTTTTGTATGCTCTTAAATGCCTTTCGGGCATCTTTTCTGTAGATCCAAAGTATCAGAGTACAACATACAAAGACAATGACGGCCAAGCCGAACAACAACCCATTGTCGCCCATCACTTCAAGACCAATGACCTTGAAATGAGCATGCAATGCCCCTGAAATTACGGCAAGTCCACCGACAGCACCAAGCCAAACTGTTTTTCGGAAAATCAGGAATATGGCAATTACAAGTTCGGCCATTCCTGTACCGATTCTTCCCCAGGGTTCCATATTCATGGCTGTAAAAACATAAATGCTTTCAGCAATTCCGCTGAATTTAAAAAACAGCATTTGAATCAGAATCAATGCTGTTATCCAACGAAGAATTATTGACAACTTTTCTTTCATTAAAAAATTTATCCGAAAATAGAGAAAGTAATTCGAGTTTCAAAAGGCATTGTTGTATCATTATACGACAGGCAGATGTTCTGTATCAACTTGCTTTCGGAATATATATATTTGCCCCAGGAATGCAGAAATCAGTAGCCTTTTATACCTTGGGATGCAAATTAAACTTTGCCGAAACCTCAACTATCGGCAGGCAAATGACCGAACATGGGTTAATAAAAAAGGAGTTTACACAAGGAGCGGATATTTATTTGATCAATACTTGCTCCGTCACCGATAATGCAGATAAAAAGTGTCGTAAAGTAGTGAAGGAAGCCTTGAAGTATAATAAATCGGCATTCATAGTGGTGGTGGGTTGCTACGCACAGTTGAAACCCAAAGAAATTGCAGGAATCGAGGGCGTGGATTTGGTTTTGGGGGCCGCCGAAAAATTTAATCTAATCCAACATCTTGGCCAGGCTGCAAAACTTCCTTCAGCAAAAATATTCAATCAGAACATCAAGGAGACCAACATATTTGTGCCTGGATTTTCAGTGGGCGACCGAACCCGATCTTTTATGAAAATACAGGATGGTTGCGATTATTTCTGTTCTTTTTGTACCATTCCGTTGGCCAGAGGCGAAAGCAGAAGTGCTCTCATTGCTGACACAACGGCTTTGGCACGAAGAGTAGCTGAAACCGGAGTAAAGGAAGTCGTTTTAACAGGAGTAAACATTGGCGATTTTGGCTCACAGAGAGGCGAAACGTTTATAGATCTGATACGAGATCTTGATGAAATTGAGGGTATCGAACGGTATAGAATATCCTCCATAGAACCCAATTTGCTCAGTGATGAAGTGATTGAATTTGTGAGTAAATCCCGAAAGTTTGTGCCGCATTTCCATATTCCTCTGCAGAGCGGGTCCGATAAAATTCTTAAACTCATGCGTCGCCGTTACAATAGGGAACTTTATGCAAACAGGGTTGCCCGCATCAAATATTTGATGCCAAATGCGGCCATTGGAGTGGATGTCATCGTAGGGTTTCCACAGGAAGAGGAGGAAGATTTTTTGGAAACGTACGATTTTATAAGAGAATTGAATATTAGTTATCTTCATGTATTCCCATATTCTGAAAGGGCCAACACCACCGCAAGAAAAATGACCGGCAAGGTGCATGAAACCGTCAAAAACCAACGCAGCAAAATGCTCCGGATTCTGTCGGAGAAAAAACGGCGAAGTTTCTATGAGGAAAATATGGGTGAAGCTTTGACGGTGCTTTTCGAGGGTGAACAAAGCCATGGAAGTATTTTTGGCTTCACCGAAAACTATATCAAAGTAGAAATGCCTTATGACCCGCTGTTGGTTAACGAACTGGTGAAGGTGCAATTAGAGAGCATTAATGAGAATGGTTGCGTAAATGGGTTGGAAGTTGAAGGGGATTTGGCTTTAAGGGTTAGTTAGTCCAATTTCAGTTGCGGTAGTTTTCAGATGTTTCTGCCTGACATCAAAACCAAATGGATGTTTACTTTTCTTCATTAATATGATTATACGGACAATGCCTGCAATTCGAACCGCAACAGTAGCCCCTTTTAAGAAGGTATTCGCGTGTGAAAACAACCAAAGTCCCTTCGTAGTAAAAGTCCGGAAGTTCTCTGTCTTTGAGTTGATCCATGAATATATGCCTGATCTTAATTTTTCTCAGGTATTTGTTTGGTGATTTGTATAATGCCCTGTTTATAAGATGTCGTTTTAAAATCGAAATGCTTGTCAAACTTACTGCAATCAAACAGATAGTCATTCTCAAACTGATATATCATCTCACTGAATTCTGAGATTACGGGGTTAAAGATTCCAGCCATAGTTAGCATCCATCTTTTAAGAACAATATAGTCAGGGTCAATGTCAAAAATTTCCGAAAAAAGGTTGATGAATTCTTCTCCGCTCATCACATTTTTATCTGTTGGCAAATGCCATATCTGATTATAAGATGATGGGGTATTTCCGAGAAGGGCAGTAGCCGATCCCGCATCCCGGGTATAAGTGAAGGAGTGTTTCACCTGGTCATTAATCAACCATTGGGCTCTCTTGTTTCTAATCAAATTTCGTAAAATGAGCAAGTTGATAAAACTCTTGCGGGCATTCGGGCCATAATAATCAGCACAACGTGCAATGAGTACTCTTAGTTTTCCGGATTCAACCAAGTCCATTAGATTGTCAACCATTCTCGCTCTCAAAAGGCCTTTTTCACTGTTTGGGTTCATTGGTGTTTCTTCTGTCATCCATCCCTGAACCCTACCATACATATAAACGTTGTCAAAAAATACCAGACTTGCATTGGTTTGAAAACAAGCCTCGGCCACGTTTTGGATAATTAAAGGCCAATCTCTTTGCCATATTTCGAGGTTGTATCTTAGGCCAACGGTAAGATAAACAACCTCAGACCCCTCAACTGCTGCCATTGTTTGTGCAAAGTCTGTTAGGTCTGCTACAAAAAGCTCGTCACCAGGGTTAACCGGCAAAGGGTTACGGCTGACCAACCTTATTTCAGAAGTATATTGAGTTAAACTTCCGGCCAGTTCTGTGGCTATAATGCCATTAGCTCCTAAAATGGTTTGCATTAAATTATTTTGATGGGCGAAAATAAGGTTAAAAAGCTTTTGACGAATTGAAGTTGAAATTGAGATAACAGAAATTAGGGTTTTGCCAGGTTAGTATCAGGTGAAAGATGAATGAATGCAATTACAAAAGTTAAAAATAAGAATTTAAGCCTATCGCTATTCATCCCTCAAAGCATCCACTGGCTTAATGCGAACCGCCCTTTGGGCCGGAAGAATTCCGGCTAATACGCCACAAACAACTAAAATGACCAATGAAGTAAAAGCCGTTTTTAATGCCACTTCCGGATTTTGAAAAAACTGACTGCCAATGCCCATTGAACTGACCGCCGCCAATAACCAAATGCCTAAAACCATGCCCAGATAGCCAGCCAATGTGGTTAGGGTAACGGATTCCAAAATAACCTGAATAATGATGGACCATGGTTTTGCCCCTATTGCCCTTTTAATCCCAAATTCCTTAGTACGTTCTTTGATCACCACCAACATAATATTACTCACTCCGATGACCCCTGCCAGCAAAGTCATCAATCCCACAAACCAAGCCACAAAGTTTACCGCTTTGAAAACCATTTCCATGCTCGAAAATTTCTCATCGGCATTGAAACTTCCAAAGGCCCGGTCATCATCCGGATGAACCTGATACTTTCGGGCTAATACCGTTCGGATCTTTGATTCTACCACTGCTCCACTTGAGTTTGGCCTACAAGTTAAAGCGAACCATCCGATTTCATTACCCATATTAAAAGCTCTCTGAAAGGTGGAAAAAGGTATGAAAATAGTCTGTTCATCCCTTTCGGCCTGATCACCTGATTTTTTCGTATGAAACTTACCTACCACCTGAAAATATACCCCATTAATTTTAATGTTTTTTCCAAGACAGGTTTCTCCCTCAAAGAGCACATCGGCCACTCTTTTACCGATAATGGCTATCTTTCTACTGAGATCTATGTCGTTGTTGTTGATGAATCGGCCGGTGTCTATAAATACCTGATTGATCAATTGAATTTCGGGGTAATCGCCGTTAACAGAAAAGGCTCCGGTCTTATTGTTATATGTGACATTGTTGCCACCCATATAGCCACCCAATTGATTTCGAGGAGCCATCACATCAATTTCAGGCACCATGCGTCGCAGAAAATCTATATCAGCATTTTCGAAACTCATTCTTCGCCCTTTGGGCAAACCCTTATATGGCATAGAGGTAGCCTGTCCCCATAGATACACGCTGTTGGTTGCGAAACCGGTAAACATTCCCCGAACACCATTTTCCAATCCGCGACCTGAACCCAAAACAATCATGAGCATCAGCATGCCCCAACCCACGCCAAATGCCGTAAGGAAAGTTCGCAAAAGGTTTTTCCTCAGAGTATGATATATTTCGTTGATGCGATCCAAAGCGGGCGTAAATGTACTTCGTCGGAAAATTAATCAGAATGGTTCTCGACCAACGTGATTGCTGTTTTGTTGTATTTTCTTAAACCATCAGCTTATTCCGGAGAATATTTAAACCCATTTTCATGTTGGTGTCATCTGTTTCAGAGGAATAAAGTACAGATTGATGAAAAGAAAATCGCTTCTGCCCATATTTATTAATGGTCTGATGTTCTATGTGGAATCTAGTGCAAATACCAGACCGTAAAAAAGAGCATGATTGGAATCTTTGTGTGTTTCATCCCGACCATCAATGTTATTTACTTTCAGGCTGAAATACCCCGGTGCATCTTAGTATTTAAGGACAAACAAAAAATAATGAGTTGAATTTTAAACATTCACAGCCGTCAGTTTCTCGGCGTAATATTCACCTGCTTTCAGTTTGGTGGAAATTTCCTTGAAAGCCTGTATGGTTTCGGCCACATCTTTCAGTGTGTGAACCGCAGTCGGGATCAATCGGAGCATGATAACACCTTTTGGGACAACCGGATACATCACTATCGAACAAAAGATGTGATAATTTTCCCTGAGATCGAAAGTGAGGTTGGCGGCTTCTGCCACAGTACCACTCAAAATTACAGGGGTAACCGGAGATCGGGTAGTGCCGAGATTAAATCCCGCTTCGCGAAGACCACTTTGAAGAGCATTGACAATTTTCCAGAGATTTGCCTTCAATTCCGGACGTGTCTTTAGAAGCTCGAGTCTCTTTATTGCACCTACAACCAAAGGCATGGGTAGTGACTTCGCAAAAATCTGAGACCGCATATTGTATCTCAGGTAGTCAATTACATTCTTGTCCGAACTGATGAATGCCCCGATGCTTGCCATAGATTTGGCAAAGGTGGAGAAGTAAATGTCTATACCTTCCTGAACGTCTTGCTCTTCACCCGTTCCCGCACCTGTCTTACCCATAGTGCCAAAGCCATGGGCATCGTCCACCATCAATCTGAAATTATATTTCTTTTTCAGGTCAACAATCCCTTTCAGGTCACCCTGATTTCCACTCATTCCAAATACTCCTTCGGTGATCACAAGTATGGCACCCCCTGTTTCTGTAGCCATTTTGGTGGCTCGGCTCAATTGCTTTTCGAGGTTTTCCATGTTGTTGTGGGCATAGACGAATCTCTTGCCCTGATGTAAACGAACGCCATCAATAATGCAGGCATGTGATTCGGCATCGTAAACTATAATGTCACGTCTGTCAACAAGGGCATCTATGGCAGACAAAATTCCCTGATAACCGAAATTCAGCAGAATGGTGTCCTCCTTATGTTCGAATTCTGAAAGTTCTTTTTCGAGTTGTTCGTGCAGGTCGGAGTTTCCGCTCATCATTCGGGCACCCATGGGGTATGCCAGACCATATTGGGCTGAAGCATCGGCATCGGCTTTCCGCACCTCGGGGTGGTTGGCCAGGCCTATATAATTGTTAAGGCTCCAGGTGAGTCTTTCTTTTCCTCGGAACATCATTCTTGGAGCAATTTCTCCTTCCAGTTTTGGAAAGGTAAAATACCCGTGGGCTTCTTTGGCATGCATTCCCAAAGGCCCCATGTTCTTCACAATTTTCTCAAAAAGATCCATTTCTAAAATTTTCGGCAAAAGTAGATAAAGGGAATTAGGCAATCAAGTGACAATATCCTAAAGAATTCAGAAATTGTCCATGCCAGATTGAAATTGGGTTTGATGTTAGAGAATTGATATGGCTGCTTCCCAATATACAAGATGTTTTAATGACTTTCCTTTAAGTGCTTTCTTTTTTCTTGATGTTGGGAAATGGTACATTGGCATTTTGTGTCCACAATTCTCCGTGCCTCCGTGAGAAAAAAAACCGTCAAATTTCTCTAACGAATCAAGTTTCCGCTCATTAGTTTTTTTTGCAAACCGGTGGGCAACAACCGCCAGAAAATAGAATCGAAAAACGAAAGCAATCTTCCGTTGATGGTCTTTGCGTCAGCCAAACTTTTCTGTTCTCTAAAATATTCCTTCAGGTCTCCCGACATCCGATCAGGATGGATGCGTGCACCGGAGAGATATTGGTCGAGCATCCAAAGTTTGTATTTTGTGGCAAAGCTTTTCCAGATTAAGAAATCGCCGGCCATTTGACATTTTCTCAGGTCTTCAAAATTTAAAGCCTGCAAAAGATTGCTTCGCCAAAAAGTTGATTCCTGTTGTATGAAAGGCAGGACTGGACCGTAAAATCCTTGTTTGATTAATGAGCTTCTATACGGCCCGGGCATTTTGTTGTAATAAACTGTTCCGTCAGGCCTCAAAGATTGGGGTATTCCTGTGAGCCAATTGACATCCGGTTTGGAATCAAAAACCTTGCTGACTGCTTCAAATGCACCCGGGGAAAATAGATCATCAGCATTGAGGTAACAAACGATGTCACCCGTCACCTGTGAAAAACCATTTGCCAGTGCATCATACATGCCGCTGTCCGACTCCTGATAAACGATTAGTGTAAGAGCGTTGCAGTTTATTTTGAATTCACCGGTTTGCAATTGTCTCTGATATTCCAGGGCCAGTTCGTAGCTGCCATCTGTACTTCCGCCATCCATCACGAGGAATTCTATTTCGAAATTCCCACTCTGACTCAAAATGGATTCAATACAATGTTCAAACCATGCAATCCCATTTATAACGGGCGTAATGACGCTGCATTTCATGATTCTTTCAAGTCTAAAAAAGCTCCCTGATTCATCATTACCTTTCGATTACCGGCAATCACAGGCCAAAGGTAAATCAGTCTGAAGAAGGAATATCCATAAACAAAACCTTCGCGAAACTTACCCCTGATGGTGGCAACCAGAATGCTTTTTATCAATGAGAAAAGCACCGATGTAATATTTTCTGGATGCTCGGGATGCAGGCATTTGGTCAGGCAAAAAGACGAAGTCACACGACCCCATTTTGTCAGGTTGGATTGATAATCGCCTTCAGGCTTATTGTGTATGACTGAAGCTTTGGTTGAAATACCGATTTTGTAACCCTGATGAATGGCTCTTTGGCAATAGTTCAAATCTTCGCCGTACATAAAAAAGATGGGGTTGAATCCGCCAATCTCTTTTACCGCTTTAAGATTCATAAGCCAGCAGGCTGCGTTGACAAAAGGAACTTCAATCAATCCCTGATCTTCGGTCAAAGAAATATTCAGCCGATCACAATTCTTCTTGAATTCATATTCAAGGTTACCATTTGCAGTTTTGTGTAATGGTGAAACCAAAGCAAGTCTTGGATTTTCGATAAAACATGCTATTAATTCTGAAATCATGTCGGCATTGATCTCTGTATCCTGATTAAGCAAAAACAAATAGTTTATGTTTTGCCGTATCGCTTCTTCAATCATTTGATTGGCAGCTACACCGAATCCTTTGTTTCCGTAACTGATAATCAACTTAACGCCTCTTGGTGTTTCTAAAAGCCAATCCTTAGTTCCATCTTTTGAAGCATTATCGGAAACCATGATATCTGTGATTCCCGCCTTCCTTACCGATTCAATACAATCTTTGAGGAAAGAAAGCCCGTTGTGCGAAACTATAGCCACTCTCAGTTTTTTCATAGCATGTTAATGGCCATATAAAAAAAATCCTTCCATCCGTTTAAGGTCTTCCACTCACTAAGTCTGAACCACATGGAGGCAAACTTCGTGAAATAATTTATCGCCCATTTATTCTCCTGAATCATTCCCTTCAAAAATGCCCTGAAATGGAGATATCTGGCCTTTTCTATTTCAACAAACCACTTAGACCCAAAGTGCTTTTTCATGGCCTCATATAGCCTTTCATGGTATTCATAAATTTTCTCGGGAGTGTTTGTTTTGGAAATACTGCCACGATGTATCCTATAAACCGAAAACATCTGATCGAAACAATAAACAGGGCCATTCTGAGCTAAGAGTGTGTAAACGATTTTGTCGTTGGAAATGGTTCCCTTGAAAATGTCGGGAAGTGGTTCCAGAGCCGATCTTCTAAAAACCAGCGTTCCGATCTGAAAAGGCGGAACGCCAAATAAGTCCTTCAATTCATAATCGGTCTTTGGAAGTTTGTTATAGTCACCTTCAAACTTTTCAGTTTCTTCATTATAGACTTTCGAAAGTCCGGCACAAGCCACATAGTTTTCATGAATTTGAAGAAAATCAATTTGCATTTTGAGTTTCTCAGGGTGATTCCAATAGTCATCCCCTTCCAGAATGGCTATATATTCGGCAGTGCATTTGGCCATGATATTTTGAAGTGAACCATAGGTGTCTAAATTCGTTGGATTTCGATGATGAGATATTCTATCCGGATATTTTTGAATGAACCCTTTTATTAATTCGCCAGTGGAATCAGTTGATGCATCGTCGGAAACCAATACCCGAAACGCCATTTCATTTTTTTGCTCCAAAACACTTTCGATTGCCTGAGCGATATACTTTTCGGCATTGTAGGCAAGGATAACAACATCTAAGGTGGCTAGTGTTTTTAAGGTCAATGGTTCTAAAAAAAGAATCTGTGCGAAAATAGTGGAATGGATTGGTTAATGGTTAATGGTGAATGGTTAATGGTTAATGGTGAATGGTTAATGGTTAATGGTGAATGGTGAATGGTTAATGGTGAATGGTGAATGGTGAATGGTGAATGGTTAATGGTTAATGGTGAATGGTGAATGGTTAATGGTTAATGGTGAATGGTGAATGGTTAATGGTTAATGGTTAATGGTTAATGGTTAATGGTTAATGGTGAATGGTTAATGGTTAATGGTGAATGGTGAATGGTTAATGGTTAATGGTGAATGGTGAATGGTTAATGGTGAATGGTTAATGGTTAATGGTGAATGGTGAATGGTGAATGGTGAATGGTTAATGGTGAATGGTTAATGGAAAGGCGTTCGAGCTATTTGAAAAATCTGATCTTGGTCTTATTATTATGGTCACCGTATTATTGTTAAAGCCGATCAAGGTCTATGAACTTGGTTTTTTTGGTACTTAATTTTCGCCACACCACTTTTCCGTGATTGACTTACAATCAAATTACTGGTCTTTAAATCATTCAAAATTGATCATAGGCTTTTGTTTCTTTAAAATTCCGAGAATTGTCAAATTGAACAATAAAGATTAATGAGGATCATCAGTCCGATAAAATTTCATGGCCAGAATCACATGTTATATTTCTCAACAAATATTTTTCATCATATTGAGGATAGCAGAATTTTTATAGCTTCGCGACCAAATAAAAAAAAGCCTTGATTCTCGGAGTTCTTAAAGAAACAAAAGCCCACGAAAACAGAGTTGCCCTGACACCAACAGCAGTGAAAACCCTTTGCGGAAAAGGATACAACTGCCTAGTGCAAAACGGAGCCGGAGAAGCTTCCTCGTTTTCGGATACTGACTATGCAGATGCAGGTGCCAAAATGGTTTCCAATGCGGATGGAGTGGTAAAAGAAGCAGCAGTCATTCTAAAAATCAACCCGCCTGACAACACTGAAATAGGTTTGTTGTCCAATGGAAAAACGTGGATCAGCATTTTGCAGCACCGTATCAATGGGGAACTCATTTCTCAGATTGCTGCTAAAGGTTCTACCGCCATTTCTATGGATGCCATTCCGCGTATTTCAAGGGCACAAAGCATGGACGTGTTGAGTTCTCAGGGAAATCTTGCCGGTTATAAAGCCGTTATCCTCGGAGCCAACGAAATGCCGAAAATATTCCCGATGCTGATGACCGCCGCCGGAACAGTAAAGCCAGCCAGGGTTTTAATTTTTGGTGTGGGTGTAGCGGGCTTGCAGGCCATTGCCACCGCCAAAAGACTCGGAGCTATTGTAGAGGCGACCGACGTAAGAATGGAAACCAAAGAACAGGCAGAATCACTCGGAGCAAAGTTTATCACGGTTGAAGGAGAAGGTGTCAGCACAGCAGGCGGATATGCAACTGAAGTATCGGCGGATTATCTTCAAAAACAGAAGGAAGCCGTCAACAAATCATTGCGATTGGCAGATTTGGTAATCACCACGGCTCAGGTTCAGGGTAAAAAAGCCCCGGTGCTCATATCGGAAGAACAGGTTGCCCTGATGAAAATGGGCTCTGTGATTGTAGATATGGCTGTTGAGCAAGGCGGAAATTGTGCTTTGAGCGAACCCGGAAAAAACATCATTAAAAACGGTGTTAAGATAGTCGGACCGATTAATCTGCCCTCAACTTTAGCCAATAATGCCAGTGAACTGTACGCCCGAAACCTGATTACGTTCCTCACACATATTTCAACCTCGGAATGCTTCTCCTATAACATGGAGGACGAAATTATCCGGGAAACACTCATTATCCGCGACGGCAATATTCTAATTAACAGCTAAACATTATGAACCAGATATTAGATTTTTTAGGCGAGAACATGGAGATGATTTACATCCTCATTCTTTCCATATTTGTCGGGGTGGAAGTGATTGGTCATGTGCCATCTGTGCTTCACACGCCATTGATGTCCGGTGCCAATGCCATACACGGTGTGGTCATCATCGGTGCTATTATCGTCATGCAGAATGCAGAACCCGATAATGTCACAGCCATCACTCTCGGTTTCGTGTCGGTCTTTCTTGGCACCTTAAATGTGGTCGGCGGATTTGCCGTGACTGACCGAATGCTGGAAATGTTTAAGAAGAAGAAGTAATCAATTTGAAAATGTGGCAATTTGAAAATTTGAAAATGAAGGATTCTGTTAAAACCCGTCATACGTATAACACCCAATCAACTTGTCAACTCAACTTCGACTTCCTTCGACTCCGCTCAGGAAACACCGCTCAGTTATCGCATTCAACTCGTCAACTTATCAACTCATCAACCAATAAACCTATCAACTAATAATCCTATCAACTCTAAATAAGAAACATGAACCCATATTGGTTAGACATTATATACCTCTTTAGCTCTGTAACATTTATACTGGGTCTTAAAATGCTGAGCAATCCGGAGAAAGCCCGTAAAGGCAATCTCTATGCAGCCTTCGGAATGACAGTGGCTATCTTCGGAACCATCTTTTTGCATGAAACTGAACATGAGGTTCAGCCTGTGAATTACATACTGATTTTCGCGGCGTTGGCTCTGGGAACTGTGGTTGGGCTGGTAACCGCCAAAAAAGTGCAGATGACCCGCATGCCCGAACTGGTGAGCATTTTCAACGGAATGGGTGGTGCCTGTGCAGCTTTGATTTCAATTATTGAGGTCAACCACATGATTGAGCAAATGGACAATGACCCGATTGCCCAACTACCCGAAACAGCAGGTGCGATGACCGGAACTATTCTTGCCATTCTCGCGGGTCTCGTCATTGGTTCAGTTTCTTTTTCCGGAAGTATCATCGCTTTTTTGAAGTTGAAAGGCACCCTGAATAAACCCATCCGCCTTCCAAAGTACAATATCCTGAACACCGCCATCATGATTATCATCTTTGCTTTTGCTGCATGGATATTACTCGGTGGTCAGGAATTGAGTATGGTTTATATATATGCCTTGTTCGCAATGGCTTTGATTTATGGCGTGATGTTCGTTTTGCCCATTGGCGGAGCAGATATGCCGGTGGTTATTTCATTGCTAAACTCGTTTACAGGTTTGGCTGCAGCCTTTGGCGGTTTTCTATACGACAATCAGGTGATGTTGACCGGAGGTATTTTGGTTGGATCAGCAGGAACGCTCTTAACAATTGTCATGTGCAAAGCTATGAACCGTCCTTTGAGCAATGTGATCTTCGGAGCATTTGGAGAATCCGGAAGTGCAGCAAGTCGCGAAGTTTCCGGCAATATCAAAGAAATAAGTGTGAGTGACGCTGCGGTTTTGATGAACTATTCAAGCAAGGTCATCATCGTTCCGGGTTACGGATTGGCTGTGGCTCAGGCTCAACATGTCATTCACGAACTGGAAAATATTATGGTTGACCGCGGTGTTGAAGTGAAATATGCCATACACCCCGTTGCCGGACGTATGCCCGGTCACATGAACGTACTTCTGGCAGAGAGCAATGTGGCCTACGAAAAACTGGCCGAAATGGAAGAAGTAAACCCTGAATTTGCCAATACGGATGTTGTGCTGGTGGTTGGGGCCAATGACGTTGTAAATCCCGCCGCCCATAACGATCCTTCAAGTCCGATATTTGGCATGCCAATTCTCGATGTGGAGAATGCCAAGCACATCATCGTCAACAAGAGAAGCATGAGTGCCGGGTATGCGGGTATTGAAAACGAATTGTTCTACAACCCCAAAACTTCCATGCTTTTTGGTGATGCCAAATCTGCCCTGACCAAGCTGCTGGAAGAACTCAAAGCCCTTTAATTTGAATTTGTTCTATTCATCCGATCGCCGCGATGATCATCTATGGCTCGACGATGAAGAAACCGCTCATATAAGAGTTTTACGGCTGAAACCCGGTGATGAAATTCATGTTACCGACGGGTTAGGAAATCTATACACCACCCAGATTTCTGAATCGGCTAAGAAAACAGCGACAGCCAGAATCATCAGCACGGAAAGTAAAATTTATGACTTTGAGTGTCTTTCTGTTTTCATTGCTCCAACCAAAAACATGGAACGCATGGAGTGGATGGTTGAGAAGCTGACCGAAATTGGAGTCGGGCAAATTGGATTTATGGTTTGCAAAAATTCCGAGCGAAAAGAAATCAAAACAGACCGATTGAAGAAAAAGGCCATTTCCGCCATGAAACAATCTTTGAAATTTCGCCTGCCGGAAATTTTGCCGATTGAAAAGTTTGAGACCATTGCCAGAGAATGCCAAAACCAAAAAAGCTATATCGCCCATTGTAACAATGATTTGTCAAAAACCCATTTGCCGGATAAAATGACAAACACCGGAAAAATCAACCTGCTTATAGGCCCCGAAGGCGATTTTGCAAGAGATGAAGTATCTTTGGCCCTTGAATGCGGAATGACTGCGGTGACATTTGGCGAAAGCCGTTTGAGAACCGAAACCGCAGCAATTGTGGCATGTACTTTAATAAACAAAGCATTCGTTAAAGAACGATGAGAAACTGGATTTTCGGATTGTTGATATTGATTGGTCTTACTTCTTTCAAAACTGATTACTCTTTTCAGATAGCCAAACTGAAATACAGCGGCGGTGGCGACTGGTACGGAAACCGTACTGCCTTGCCCAATCTGGCTTCCTTCTGCAACAAAAACCTTGGAACCAATATTGACGTGCAGGATGCCAATGTTGAGCCCAATAGTCCCGACATTTTCAACTACCCTTTCGTTTATATGACCGGACACGGCAACGTGGTTTTCACGGATAAAGATGCGGAGAACCTGAGAAAATATCTTTTGGCCGGTGGCTTTCTGCATATTGATGACAACTATGGTTTAGACCCTTTTGTGAGACCACAGATGAAAAAGGTTTTTCCGGAACTGGACTTTGTCGAGTTGCCATTCAGTCACCCAGTCTATCACCAGAAATTCGATTTCCCCAATGGCTTGCCCAAAATACACGAACACGACGGCAAGCCTCCCCGTGGTTACGGATTACTTTATGAAGGCAGGCTGGTTTGTTTTTATGACACCGAATGCGATTTGGGCAATGGTTGGGAAGATGCGGGCATCTACCCGGGCGACAGCGAAGAAACCCGTCAAAAAGCCTTGAAGATGGGGGCTAATCTGATACAGTATGCTTTCACCCGTTAGATTGTGGAGCAAAAAACCCGTCTGCTGATTTGGGCCAACCCGCTTTCGGGTGGTAAAAACAAGAAGAAACTTCCCCTCCTCTTAGACCGTTGGCTGAACAAAGACCAATTTGAATACGAGCTGATTTTTTGGAATCACGCCAACGAGAAACTTTCCGACTATTCTGATTCCATACAAAAGGCCGATGTATTGGTGGCCGCAGGCGGAGATGGCACGGTAAACCACGTGGCAGCAGTTTGCATGGCGTTTGAAAAAGCCCTGGGTTTTTTACCTTTCGGTTCAGGCAACGGATTGGCCCGTCACCTGAAAATTCCATTGTGGCCGGAGAATGCCATCAGGAAATTGAATCAGGGTAAATTCTCTGCAATGGATATCATCTACCTGAATGATCAACTTTGTCTGAATATAGCAGGTGCCGGATTCGATGCGGCAGTGGCACATTCTTTTGCGGCAGGTATTCGCCGTGGTTTTATTGGTTATGCTACACAAATTTTCAAAAATCTGTTTACCTACAAAGAATACACACTGAAAGTGACTATTGACGACCGAACTGAAGATCACAAAGCTTTTATGCTGGGTGTGGCCAACGGCAGCCAATGGGGTTACGGCTACAGCATCAATCCAAAGGGCAGCCTTTCCGACGGACTGATGGAAGTTTACATGGTGAAGAAACCTTCCATATTTTCGCTACCCGCTCTCTTTCTGAAAGCAAGATTCGGAAACCTCGACACGTCTTCAGTAGTAAGAATCCTTCAGGCCCATCATGTAGAACTCAGCGGCCCATCACCTCTACAAATGCATATAGACGGTGAACCGGTAGTTTTTGAAAGTCCGGTGGTGATCAATATTAAACCGGGAGCGTTGAGGGTTTTTTATTAGTTCTTCAGATGTTGGTGCAAAATACCAACATCGGGCAAAAGGTTTCGAACACTTACGAGTTGCAAACTCGCCCTTTTGCATAACTCATTAACTAATTAGCTCTTTATCAGATTAGTTTATTTTCAAATTGTTTCATTAGTTTCGACTCCATGAACAAGACCACTATAACCAAACACCCTTTCAACATTGTAGTGATAGTAGCCGCATTGGGCTATTTCGTTGATATTTATGATTTGATTCTTTTTGGAATCGTCCGTGTGGCAAGTCTCAGAGATATAGGACTGGCCGATGATTTAATTAAAGATGCGGGAATACATCTCATCAATATGCAAATGATCGGTATGCTTGCCGGTGGTATCGTTTGGGGTATATTGGGTGATAAACGCGGAAGGCTTTCGGCTCTCTTTCTCACCATTTTGCTGTATTCGCTGGCCAACATTGCCAATGCATTCGTTCAGAATCTTGAACAATATGCCTGGCTTCGGTTAATAGCCGGTTTTGGCCTTGCCGGTGAACTTGGTATCGGCATTACACTGGTGTCGGAGGTGATGACCAAAGAAAGTCGTGCTTGGGGAACGAGTATTGTTTCGGGGATAGGCATAGCCGGTGCTGTGCTGGCGTTCTGGGTTTCCGAATGGGGCTGGCGTGAGGCTTATATTACCGGAGGGGTGCTGGGTCTTGCTTTGCTTGGACTGAGAATTTATGTTCACGAGTCCGGAATGTTTCACAGTGTAAAAGGAAGCAGCAGCAAACGCGGCGATTTTCTCTCTCTTTTTACCAATAGAAGGCGTTTCTTTAAATACATCAGTTGCATTATGGTCGGGATACCCGTGTGGTTCAGCATCGGCATCCTGATTATTTTTTCAAAAGAATTTGGTGAATACCTGGGTGTAACAGAACCCGTGAGCACCGGAAAATCGGTCATGTATCACTATATCGGGGCAGCCATCGGAAGCATTCTGACAGGGTACCTCAGTCAGGTTTTGCGTTCGCGTAAAAAAGCCCTTCATATCGCACTCATTTCATTGGCACTGCTCTGTGTTTGGTTCTTTTCCGCCTTCGGGGTATCTGCCAGCATATTCTACCTGATTGTATTCATTATGGGTCTGGCCATGGGCTATTGGGCGGTATTTGTCACGGTGGCCTCCGAACAATTCGGCACCAATATCCGGTCTACCGTCACCACCACCGTTCCAAATTTTGTCAGGGGCATGCTGGTTCCGATGACCCTTTGGTGGGATTATATGGCTCAATCCATTGGCATCTGGCAATCAGCCATCATCGTTGGTTCAGTGGTCATCGTTCTGGCCATCATCAGCGTGTTCTTCCTCGAAGAGAGTTATGGAAAAGATTTAGATTATATTGAGGCGGAGTGATGGTGTTTGATTACGGATTAATTATACGATGAAAACAAAAACAAAAATGTTAATGACCATTTCTATTTGTTTGGCAATCACACATGGTTATGCACAGACAATTGAAAAATTGCCTAAACCGGCTTATCTAAGTTTCCAGTCAGGAGCATTTGTTGATGGTTACAACTCGTTCGGAGTCAGAGCTTTTTTTGAATATCAAAAAGACTTAAAAAAGAATTGGCAATACGGGATATCTTTTGAACAAAAAAGTCATTTATTTCGTGCGGCCACAGATCATTTTAACAGTCTGTCGTCAAATCTGAGTCTGTTGAGTTATAATCATTATTACAAATTGAAATTGTATAAAGACCGTGTATTCTGGACTTCGGGATTGGGGGTAGGAATTGCAAATGTAAACTGGGATGGAAACAACAAAATTGGAATCGTCTTTAATGGGAGTGTCACATTAAATGTCAGGATAACAAAAAGACTATACATCGAAACTTCGCCCTTAATCATTTTGCCTCCGGTCAACAGGTTCTATTATTCACCTATGAATGTTTCAACTTATAGTGATTTATATGGGGGGCCTTTTTTTCCAATTGGTTTTAAGGTTAAATTGTGATTTTGCAATTCTGCTAATCTTGAAGAAAGCTATGGAAAGGATTTGGATTATATAGAGGCGGAGTGATGGTGGTAAAAAGAATGAATATCGGAAATATCCCCAAATGTTCTATATAATTGCACTTCTTTCAATTATCAGAATCAGGAAAATTTAGCTTTGACTGATCTTCAATTGGTGCCCAAATTTATTATGCATGAAAGAACTATTGAGTGTTATTAAAGAAGTAGAAAAAGACTTCAAGTCAAGTAAAGAGAAGTTAAACTCGTATTTGGAAATAGGTTCCAGTTACTTCCTCGGCAAAGAATACAAAAAAGCAATCAACACCTTTGAAAAAGCGATTGGATTGGACTCTAAAAATGCTGGAGGGTGGTTGGGTAAAGCAATGTCACAGTTGGCTCAGGCCGAATCGACAGAAATCAATAGTTTAGAAATAGGTGAATATATTCAAAGAGCACAAGAGAATTGTGATTTAGAAAAATTTTCAAAGTATCTAACGGCAATTACCTTGTATTATTCGTACCAATATGCTGCAGCAATAAAGTTTTATATTGAACAATCAAATCAAGCAGAAGTAGATAAACAAGAAGCACGTAAAGATGCTGTTGTAGGTATGTTAGTTGCCTCTGTAGGTGGTGCGATTGCCAATAATTCTAAAAGTGCTTCTAATAGATTTATAGGCTACGGGATGTTGGCTGGTGGAGGTGGTTATGCCATTAAAAATGGATATGATAGTTTTAACCTTGGAAAACTTGCCTCGAGCCTTTATGGAAATGCTATGGCCCAAACAATTCTTTCCATTCCTATAATCAAACAATGTCATAAAATTAAATTAATCTCTTCGGACGATGTTCATCAAAAC
The DNA here is from genome assembly GCA_020053795.1 of Bacteroidia bacterium. GTDB lineage: Bacteria > Bacteroidota > Bacteroidia > NS11-12g > UBA9320 > JAGVMN01. The sequence continues at coordinate 68,882 of JAGVMN010000026.1, forward strand.
AGCAATGCTATTTTAGATGCATGGAGGGAATCAGTCATCTATTTATTCAAAAATGAAAAACTTAACCTAATCAAAAGTCTTGAGACACTTCATGATACTGACACTCTACTTGATTCATCTAAAAGGATGGCCGTTCTTCTGGAACTTGATGAGTTTATCTATTTTATGGATTGTATTGGTCTCGATGAGTCAGCGAATATGACAAAAACTCGTGATATAAAAAAGGTTTTGTCAGAGATGAAGTTTGCTGACGAGATTGTCAATAAAAGGAGCAAGGCTAAGGCTGGTTGTATTATCTTTCCTATTGTAATATTTCTAATTCTTGCTTTTATTATTGGTAGTTTCATAGACGACTATGGCGTGATGTCTGATGTTTTGGATAGCGTTGCAAAAATTCTTTTAATTTGTTTTATTGTATGGTTAATACTTTTTTCCCTACATTCAATAAATAAACTAAAAACATTGAATCAATCTCTCGGATTAGACTTGATACAGTCTGAGATTAATACACTTATTAATGAATTTAAAGCGATCACAATTAATAAAAGTGAAATTGATTTGGAGAAGATAGGCGTATAATTCAAAGAGATAACCAACTTGGTTTTATAAAGTCACAAGAATTCAATAACCTTTCAAAACTAATAAACTAACACAATCGATTATGAAATTTACCAAAATTGAAAAAACTCGTCAGAAATTAAGGAACGGTTACAACAAAATTGTCCGTCAAAACATAAATGGATTTAAGGACTTTAACGATTTCACTGACTGGTATCATTCTCAGGGCAAAAGCTGCTATTACTGTGGTTTGAAAGAAATTGAATGTCAAGAAATTGTAATGACTGGGCTATTAACCTCGAAGCGTTTCCCACAAAATGGCTTGATTGGTAGAGGTCAAGGCAGAGGTGTATGGTTAGAAGTGAACAGACTTAATCCATTAAACATTTATGAAAGAGACAATTGCGTTCTGTCTTGTTATTTCTGTAGCAATGACAAAAGCGATGTTTTCAGTGGTGATCAGTACATAGCTTTCTTTCAAAACAGAGTTGATTTCCTTAGAGGACTCCTTAACGAAAATGGCGAAAACTGATAAAACTAAACCTCAAGTTGAAAATAGGAATCGTTGTACATCAGCGTAAAAGAATATTGGAATAATTTCTATCTGGATATCTTGATTGACTAAAAAATAGTGGAACATAAGCTAAAATGAATTAACCAGAATGGATGAGATATTAGATAACCTTGCTGAAGGTGAAATCATTTATACCACTCGCAGAAATACAAATTACTTATTTTCGAGTAGAAGTGCTGATGGAGGCTTACGATATTCAATAAACCAAAATAAAAAAACGCTTCCTTATGATACCATTATTTCCGCTTATGATAATTCAATTATTGGAATTGAAATAAATCCGCAATGGTATCAGAACTTCAATGCTGCAGAATATACAAGCCGCCCTTGTAATTTATCAGTTTTAAAAGCATTAATAGCAAGAACTCAATAAGTACCCATTTGCTCGAACCATAATATTAGTCCATTTTATTCTCTTTCTAAAACACTGCAGGCAAACCTTTTAACCCTTCAACCTATCAACCTCTACCCTTCCCACCTAACACCCCACGAACATACCCCACAAACAACCCAAAATCCTTCCTGTTGCTGAATATCTTTTTCACCTCTTTCCAAAGAGTGCTCCTGGCTTCGACGGGCTCAACCACCCCTTGTGATGTCTCTTTTTTGAGATAATCTGTTTTAGGTCGCTCTGGCATCAAGCCCTGATCAATACGCCGTTTATCAGATTCATCAAAGAGCTCTCCCGCTCTGTCTTTGTTGCCCATCTTATGTTCTGTAATGGCCATATTATTCAGGGTCACCTCGTTTTCGGGGTCCAGTTCCAGAGAGCGTTGATAGGAAGCAATGGCCTCGTTCAGCCTTCCAAGTTTATCCAATAGAAAAGCCTTCCCAGAATGAAAATAGGCATTTTCGGGTTCCAGACCAATGGCTGCATCAAAGTCTTCCATAGCCGATTTGTAACGCAGATTGAACTTGCAAACCCCCCGTTCGAAATAATAGGATGCCACATTTTGATTCAATGAGATCAGGACATTCCAATGCTCCAAAGCTGCCTCAAACTTGCTCAGACGCTGGAGGTTCATGGCGAGGTATTTCCGGTTCTCCAGATTTTCGGGCTGCATGATTAGAAGCTTATCAAAGAGCGTTTCCGCTTCAGCAAATCTGTTTGCGTTGAACAACGAAACACCTTTTTCGAAACTCGCCCCGTGGTTCAAATTCTAATAAATTGAAATATCGCCAATCATGTCTTCCGGCTTCACCCATTCGTCAAACTGCTCTGCCGTCAACAATCCAAGAGCGAGGGCAGCCTCTTTCAGTGTGCTGTTTTCGGCATGGGCTTTTTTGGCAATTTTGGCGGCGTTGTCGTAACCAATATGCGTATTCAATGCGGTCACCAGCATCAGGGAATTGTCCAATAGTTTTTTGATCTGACCCAGATTTGGCTCTATGCCTGAAACACAATGATCGTTGAACGACAAACAAGCCTGACCCAATAATCTGGCAGATTGCAACAAGTTGGCAGCAATGAGTGGTTTGTAAACATTCAACTCAAAATGTCCCTGAGAGCCACCAAAAGTGATGGCCACATCGTTGCCAAAAACCTGACAGCAAACCATAGTCAAAGCTTCGCATTGGGTTGGGTTTACCTTGCCGGGCATGATGGAGGAACCCGGTTCGTTTTCCGGAATATGAATTTCGCCGATGCCGCTTCTGGGTCCCGAACTCAACAAGCGGATGTCATTGGCAATTTTAAAGCAACTGACAGCCGCTCTTTTCAAAGCTCCATGCAGTTCCACCATGGCATCATGGGCTGCCAAAGCTTCAAACTTATTTTCAGCCGTTCGGAAAGGTAGTTCAGTTTCCCTTGCAATGATTTTTGCAACCAGTTTGTCATAGCCCTTAGGTGTATTTAACCCAGTGCCAACGGCCGTTCCGCCAAGTGCCAGTTCAGTGGCCGTTTCCAGAGCTTTTTCGATGGCTTTTATTCCCAGTTCCAGTTGGCGGCGGTACCCACCGAACTCCTGTCCCAATGTCAATGGCGTCGCATCCATGCAATGGGTTCTGCCGATCTTCACGATATGGGCAAACTCGCGGGCTTTTTTCTTGAACGTATCTTTCAAAACCTGCAAGCCCGGAATGGCATAATCCACCACCTGCTGGTAAACGGCTATGCTCATGGCAGTCGGGAATGTATCGTTGGAAGACTGAGATTTGTTCACGTCATCATTGGGGTGCAGAATTTTTTTGGCATCCTCAAGTTTGCCTCCACTCAGCACATGAGCCCTGTTGGCGATCACCTCGTTCACGTTCATATTGCTCTGCGTTCCCGAACCTGTTTGCCAGATCACCAATGGAAACTGGTCAGCCAGTTTTCCAGCAATAATCTCGTCGCAAACCTTTCCAATGTGATCACATTTTTCTTTGCTCAAAACACCGAGTTCGAAATTGGCAAGGGCCGCACTTTTCTTCAGAAACCCGAAAGCCCTGATGATCTCTACCGGCATTTTCTGGTCCCCAATTCTAAAATTTTCCAATGATCGCTGGGTCTGGGCTCCCCAATATTTGTCGGCGGGAACTTTGATTTCGCCCATGCTGTCTTTTTCTATTCTGAAATTCATGACAATGTTTAATTGTTAATTATTAATGGTCAATTCAATTGTGTAGACTGACAAAAAAGACTCCGAATCAACCCGATAGCTAACGGGTTCAGAATGACTTTCAGTCCAATTGTCCGCGAAATTAAGAAACCTGAAAGAAATCAGCACAGGAATTACAGACAATTGACCACATGATATTACACCAACTCCACTCCCAACCCTCCTCTGACAATTTCTATATCATCGGTGGTGCAATCAATCACAGTTGAAGGAATATTTTGTCCGGCTCCACCGTCAATAACACAAGCCACCTTATGTTCAAAAGCATCGTGAATCTCTTCGGGTTCGGTGAGGTATTGCTGTATTTCATCTTCGGAGTGAATAGACGAACTGATCATAGGATTGCCCAGTTCTTCAAGTAAAGTGTGAACAATCTTGTTATCCGGAACCCTGATACCAATGGTCTTTCGGTTGGTTTTAAATATTCTCGGAATATGGTTGTTGCCGTTCAGAATAAAAGTAAACGGCCCGGGCAAAAGGCGTTTCATATGTTTAAAAACCGGATTTGAAATAGGCAAGGTATAGTCACTCAAATCGCTCAAGTCTTTGCAAATCAGGGAAAGGTTGGCTCTTTTTGGTTTTTTATCGAGTATTTTGCAGATATTTTCTATCGCATCTCCTTTTCGCATATCACAGGCAAGTGCATAGATTGAATCTGTCGGAATGATTATCACATCCCCCGCCCGCAGCATGTTCACCAAAAGTTTGATTTGTCTTTTGTCCGGATTATCGGGGTGAATTTGCAATAACATATTTCGGGCAATAATAGGGATTTAGTATCTGCAGCCGGTAACAATAAAGGTTGTTTGATAAAAATCATCTTAGCAAAATTTAAATTCGTCCTTAATTTGCAAAAAAAAATAAAATTATGGATCCGATAAGAATTCACTTGCTGCTAAATCATTTCCCAAGCGTCGGTCTCATTATGGTGTTGCTGTTTTTAGTCTATGGCCTGCTGACAGCCAAACACCAGATTACGGCTTTTTGCAGGGTATCTCTGGTTCTTTTGGCCATCATGACCATTGTTGTGAACAACAGCGGTAAAAATGCTGAAGAAAAACTGGAGCATCAGACCGGTTTCAACAGCGAGATGATGGAAGAACATGAAGAAGCTGCAGAATTTACCTTTTGGGCTATGATGGGGCTGGGGGCATTATCCTTGATTATTATCATGATCGGGATTAACAATAAGCCATTGGCAAAGAAGATTGACTATGCCATGTTGGTTCTGGCTTTGTTCGTATGTGTAATTATGGTCAGAACAGGTAATATTGGCGGTAAAATCAGACATTCGGAAATAACAGCGGAATCAACTTTGACACCGGCGGCAGAAGAAGATGACGATTAATAATCTTTATTCAATGTCGTATAGTTAAACGAAACAGTCCCGTAGGGACGGGCGATATTGTAACAACGGACTTTAGTCCGTTGAAAAAAGCGATGGTCAAATTGAGTCCCATATGTACGGGACGACACATATAAACGGAAGGCTATATGTATTTGGTAGTAGACCATAGTTGTATATAACTTTGTAATAACCGGACTAAAGTCCGGCCTTACAATCTGGGTCGAACCTACGGTTCTAAAAGTTTGTAATCAGATTCTTAACTAAACGACATTGAATCTTTATTTTAGAACTTCTTTTACCAGGTCAGCAGCTTCTTGCAAAAGAATGGCTGAACGAACCTTCAAACCGCTGTCGTCTATTATTTTTTTGGCTTCCACAGCATTGGTACCTTGCAATCGGACAATAATCGGGACATTCACCTCACCCAAATTCTTATAAGCATCTACGACGCCCTGAGCCACCCTGTCGCAACGAACAATTCCTCCAAAAATATTGATCAAAATGGCTTTTACGTTTGGGTCTTTCAATATGATTCTGAACCCTGCTTCAACGGTTTCTGCATTGGCTGTTCCGCCCACATCCAGGAAGTTAGCCGGGTCTCCACCCGAAAGTTTGATTATGTCCATTGTTGCCATAGCCAATCCGGCACCGTTCACCATACAGCCTACATTTCCATCCAGTTTAATAAAATTCAGATTATATTTTTTTGCTTCAACCTCTGTAGAATCTTCCTCTGATTCATCGCGAAGTATCTCAAGTTCTGCGTGGCGATAGAGTGAATTGTCGTCAATGTTCACCTTGGCATCTACCGCCAGTATCCGGTTATCGGAAGTTTTCAATACAGGATTAATTTCAAACATCGAAGAATCTGTTTCGAGGTATGCCTTATATATCGCTGACACGAATTTCACCATTTCCTTATTAGCATTTCCTTCCAAACCAAGATTAAAGGCAATTTTTCTCGCTTGAAATGGCATCAATCCGGTTATGGGGTCTATCCATTCTTTTTGAATTTTCTCTGGATTTGATTCGGCCACTTCTTCTATGTCCATGCCCCCTTCCGTGGTATAAATAATGACATTTTTTCCGCTTGTTCTATCCAGTAAAATGCTCATATAGTATTCCTTTGGTTCACTTTCGCCCGGATAATAAACATCCTGTGCCAATAAGACTTTTCGAACCAATTTTCCCTGAGGGCCGGTTTGAGGTGTAACCAAAGTCATACCCAAAATCGTATCCACCCGTTCCTGAAGTTCCTGATCGTTTTTGGCAAGCTTAACTCCCCCACCCTTTCCGCGGCCTCCTGCATGAATCTGAGCTTTTACAACTATCCAATCGGTTCCTGATTGTTTTCTTAATTTTGCCGCCGCCGACAATGCATCTTTTTTATTTTCTACAACAATCCCTTCCTGTATGGCTACCCCGAAGGATTTGAGAATGTTTTTTGCCTGATACTCGTGAATATTCATGGTTTACAATTTTGCGGCAAAAATATGGAAACGAGGAGTTATAAGTTGATAAGTTGATAAGTTGATAAGTTGATAAGTTGATAAGTTGATAAGTTGATGGGTTGATGGGTTGATGGGTTGATGGGTTGATGGGTTGATGGGTTGATGGGTTGAAAGGTTGATGGGTTGAAAGGTTGAACCTAAACTACTCCTATTCTAACGCGTTAGTACTTACGCCTTACCACTTTCGCCTTATAACTTCTGCCTTACGCCTAAAACCTAAACCTTCACAAAATACATATCAATCTCACCTTTATTCTTTGCCTCAATTTTACCCCGGTATTCAAATGAGAAATCATCTTTTAATAATTCATAAGTGGCCTGGGACACATTAATCTTACCGGGTTCGGAGTTTTGTTCCATGCGGGCTGCCGTGTTAACGGCATCGCCCCAAATATCATACGCAAACTTCTTTTTCCCCACAACGCCTGCAACCACCGGGCCGCTGTGAATACCGATTCGAATAGAAAATGCGTACCGACCTTCAGTCTTTCTCTGCTCTTTTAATTCTTCGATGAATTGTATTATTTCTTTAGCAGCCATAACAACTGTTCCCGGGTCGTGCTTTATATCCGCATGCAGACCATGAACACACAGATAGGCATCTCCAATCGTTTTAATCTTCTCGATACCATACTTTTCCATGATAGCATCGAAAGCACTGAAGCAATGGTCAATTTCTCCAACCAGTTCTTTTGGGGTAAGTTTTTCTCCGATAATAGTAAAATCTTTGAAGTCAGTGAACATTACAGTCACCGCTTTATAGTTTTTTGGCTGTGCTTTCCCTGTTAACTTGAGTTCATTTGCGGTTTCCAATGGCAGAATATTCAACAGCAACTCCTCTGATCTTTCTTTTTCTGTTTCTATAATGACATTCTTTTCGGCTAGTTCTTTGGCAATGCGTTGCTTGGATTTGAACAACCGAAATAGCACTGCCGTCAAAACAAGGATAATTCCAAGAATGGTGAGCAGCAATCTGTTTCTCAACTTTTCTTTCTCTAATGAAATTTCTTTTATCTCACTCTCCTGTTTCAAATTTTGTTTTTGCTGTTCCAGCATTTCATTCCTCAGGTTCATCAGATATTTTTCCTGATTCAATTGCTCTACCTGTTCAACACTTTCACCTAAAGCTCTTTCCTTTTTCACCAATTCCTGATTCTGTGTTTGAATTTGCTCTCCCTGTTTTGAAAGCATGGCCTTCTGTCTTTCGAGTTCCTCCTGTTGCTTTTTCATTTCCTGACCACGTGGCACTTTGGCTGCTTTGTTTCGCCATTTAAGATATTGTACCTGATATTCAAGCGTCTTATAAATCAAAGTCAATTGTTCGAAACTACGGGCCATCCCCAATTTATAGTCAAGCGATTCTGAGATTTTGGCTGCATCATTTGCAAAGTCTTTCGCCGCTTTGCAATTCTCCTCATTAGGGCTCGGTTTTAACAATTCATCCACCAAATCATTTAATACGTTCACCTTTTCAATACCCGAAAGTGATTTTGATTTTTGTTTTAAACTTTCTATTAACGTCCTGTTCTGGGCCGAACCTGTATCGTTTGTCAGCAGAATGAATACCAATAAAAAAAATATCCTCATATCTACGCACAATTATTTTGCTCAAAGATATGTTCCAGAGGTTTAAAAGTACTCACAACACGATATATTGTTCATTTCACGTTTTCTTTTTTCTATTGCTCTATTTTAAAGTAATTTTCGGCCATGAGGAAAATACTGACCTTTTTTGCCGCTTTTCTTTGGTTGTCAGCATCATTTGCACAAATAGGAAATTACCGCTCGTCTTCCAATAAGTACTATTGGAAAAACCGCAAACCATTTGAAGGTTACTGGCAGCAAGATGTTCATTACCAGATAACCGCCCGGTTGGATGACAAAACAGAAATCATCACCGGCAGTGAGAAACTCACTTATTACAACAACTCGCCCGATACGCTATACGAAGTGTATTTCCACCTGTATCAGAATGCTTTTCAACCGGGTTCCTATATGCACGAGTTGATGAAGCAAGGCGACATTCCAGCTGATTTTGGAAAATATGAAGCATTGGGATTGGGCACTCAAATTATTTCCGTTGAACAAGAGTATAGGGCATCCGGAAGTACTGAGGAAGAAAGAAAAAGGGATGGTATTCAAGTGGTCTACCCTCCGGGAGAAGTCGGAAGTGTGGCACCCCCAAAGGAAGAACCTCCAAAGGAAGAACCTTTGTTTGTTTCTGTGAAAATTACCCCAAAGTTTGATAATACCATCATGATTTTGAAGCTAAAATTTCCTGTCGTACCGGGAGGTTCTACGGCCTTTTATATTGATTTCAAAACCTATTTCGACAGTGGCTCTATGCGGCGGAGGATGAAACGATTCGATCACGATGGAGTAAAGCATTTCGACGGCGTTCATTGGTACCCGCGTATTTGTGTTTATGACCGCAAATTTGGCTGGGAAACGGATCAGCATTTGGGCAAAGAGTTTTACGGAGATTATGGCGTTTATGAAGTGGAGCTTCAATTGCCAAATCATTATATCGTTGAGGCAACTGGCACTTTGACCAATGAAGCTGAGGCCATGCCTCCCGATCTCAGAAAGAAACTGGATGTAAAGAATTTTACCACCTACTCAGGCAAAATAACCGAAGTTATAAAACCTGACGGCACTTTCAAAAGCTGGAAATACCACGCCGAAAATGTTCACGATTTTGCTTTTACCGCAGACCCCTCGTACCGCATTGGTGAGGTAATATGGAACGGCATCAGATGCATTGCCCTCTGCCAGGAACCCAATGCACCCGGTTGGCAAAAGACCGCACAGTTTGTGGCCGATGTAGTGCAAAACTATTCGGAAGATTTCGGGATGTATGGCTACCCTAAAATGGTAGCGGCAGATGCACGGGATGGAATGGAATACCCGATGCTGACACTTGACGGCGGCAACTGGCCGGGCCATAAATATGTCATTGCTCATGAAATCGGTCACAACTGGTTTTACGGTATGGTGGGCAACAACGAAACTTACACTGCCGCTCTTGACGAAGGATTTACCCAATTCCTCACTTCATGGTCGTTGCGAAAATCGGCAAAGTTCAACACCAGCCCGAATCCGTTAGACCCCGGGGTAGTGTATTTTGGATATATGAACCATGCCACTAATGAAAATACCGCCCGTCTGAATGTTCATTCCGATCATTTCGGGTCAGCAGAGCGACACGGCGGAGGTTACGGACAGGTTTATTACAAAACGGCCACCATGTTGTATAATATGCAATATGTATTAGGCGACCATTTGTTCTTAGCTGCCATGAGTCATTATTTCAACCAATGGAAATTTGCCCACCCCTACTGGGAAGATTTTAGAAATTCCATCATCAACTATTCAGGAGTTGACCTCAACTGGTTTTTTGACCAATGGACCACCACCACGGAAACTATAGATTATAAGATAAAAAAGATAAAACGTTTGAAAGGAACTTCGACAAGTCCTTTTGTTTACGAAGTGACTTTTGAAAGAAAAGGCGAGATGCAAATGCCATTGGACATAAGGGTCACGGACAAGAAAGGCACGGCTTATAACTACTATATTCCCAATACCTATTTCCATAAAGACGTTTCGGCCATCGTTTTGCCCACATGGAAAGGATGGGACATTATTTACCCTACCTACAAAGCACGAATAAAGTTAAATGCCAAGCTGAAAAACCTGGAAATTGACCCCAGCCAACGGATGGCCGACATTTACCGACTGGACAACAGCAAAAAACTTCCGTTAAAAATTCAATTCGATAAACTGAAAGAAGGTCCGATTGATTATCTGAAATACCATGCATCCGTAAGACCTGATTTATGGTACAATACCGTTGACCAGATTAAGGCCGGAATTCACGCCAATGGCCATTACTTCAACTACCGGCACAAGTTTGAAATGGGTATTTGGTATAACACCGGAATAGAAATCGGTATTAGTGAAGGGTCTTCTGAAAAAGGTGATTTGATGAGTTACAAATTTAACTATTCGGACAGGTGCGGTTATTTGGGGGAATGGAAACTGAAAAGCCGTTACATAGACGGAGCGTGGATCAACGAAACAGGTTACGAAAAAAGAGTGAAGTCCGACAGGTATTTTTTCAGCTTTAAAAGCATTCGGATGAACAATAGTCTGTATCAGCACCGGCCTGATGCATGGACCATGGTAGACAATAGCACCAAATCGCTCAATAACAGTTTCAACATAGAATACAATCATCCATACAAATACCTGAAAGGAACGGGAAACATAAAGCTTGACGCCCGTGCTTCAGCATTCACCAACGATTACAGCTATTCATGGCTTGGCATGCAGGTCACCAATAACAACAAACTCGGGAAAAGTTACCTGAAGACCATGACTTATGGAAAAATAATCGCCGGAACTGCCATCCCCAAAGCCTCCTCCATCTATATCGGCGGTGCCAATGATGAAGAATTGCTGGAAAGCAAATACACGAGATCGAGGGGTTGGGTGCCTGACGAATGGGCCGCCATGTCAGCCGGGTTGAATAACTTCTATGTTCCGGGAGGTTTGAATGTAAGGGCTTACAGCAACTATCAGGCGAGCAACAATACGGATGAAGATTCCTTTTACATCTTTCGCGGAAATGCGGGAGTAGCGTTCAATGTGGAATGGGATTTTACCGGATATGTCAAAATAAAGGCACCAAAACTAACCCAATGGATTCGGTTGAACACATACCTTTTTGGGGATGCCGGGATGCTCTGGAACAACGATCAAAACTCAGGGTTGAGAGCAGATGCCGGTCTGGGAACACTGTGGTATCTGCACATTCCAAAACTCAGTAAATCTGAGCCTTTGGGTATAAGAGTCGACTTTCCGTTCTTTATGAACCGCATACCACAAACCGACACAGAATATTTCGCCTTCCGTTGGCTGGTCGGACTTCACAAGACCTTTTAAAACGATGATAGTAGTTAAGAACATCACTCGAAAATATGGCGATCTGCAGGTATTAAAGGGTATAGACCTGAGTATTGCATCGGGAGAAATTCTCACCATTGTGGGAGCCTCCGGAGCGGGCAAATCCACGCTGCTTCAAATCATGGGAACGCTGGACAAGCCGGATACAGGTGAGGTTTATTATAATGGCAAACGCGTTGATCATTTCGGGCAAAAGGAGCTGGCCCGTTTTCGAAATCAAAATATAGGTTTTGTGTTTCAGTTTCATCACCTCTTACCGGAGTTTACTGCTTTAGAGAATATCTGCATTCCGGCTTTCATCAACGGTGTTTCCAGAAAAGAAGCAGCCACACGTGCTCATCAACTGCTCGACAAACTGGGCGTTCGAGACCGGCACAACCACAAACCAAACGAACTGAGCGGCGGCGAGCAGCAAAGGGTTGCGGTAGCCCGTGCTTTGGTCAACAATCCAAGAGTAATTCTGGCCGATGAACCGACAGGAAACCTTGACTCTGCCAATGCCAAAGCCCTGCACGAATTGTTCTTCAGCCTCCGCGATGAAATGGGGCAAACCTTTGTCATCGTCACCCATAACGAAGAACTGGCCCGCCAAAGCGATCGGGTGGTGAATATGAAAGATGGGTTGGTGGTTTAATATTTTAACTTTTAAAAACATTTGGAAAGTTTGAAACTTTCCAAATGTTTTTAGCGAAAAAAAAATAGATACAGATGATTCCTTTAACTCCGGGCCAGATATTCCATATTTACAACCGAGCCAATGGAAAGGAGAACCTCTTTGCCAATGAGGGTAACTATCATTTCTTTCTCGATAAAATTGCACTGCATCTGCCTCCTGTTTGTAAAATATATGCCTGGTGTTTGATGCCAAATCATTTTCATCTGTTGGCAAAAATAAAAGATGAACCGGAGTTGCAACTTTTGGAAAGTTTCAAACTTTTCAAAAGTTCACCGGAAAAATTCGTCAGCAAACAGTTTTCAAACCTGTTTAGCAGCTACACTCAGGCATTTAACAAGCAGCAGAATCGCCATGGTTCATTGTTCTCTCCTAATTTCAAACGAAAGCTTGTAACAGGAAGACAGCAGTTTATTAATACATTGAGATATATCCATTGCAATCCTGTTCACCATGGTTTTGTTACAAACCTTGATGACTGGAAGTTTTCTTCCTTTCACTCCTACATGAGCAACCAGGCTACTAAAATTGAAAGGGACACTGTGCTGCGATTATTTGGAAACATGGAAGAATTTATCAATTGTCATAGCATGAAACCGGATATAAATGAGTTTTTAGAAATGGAATAATCAACTACAGCACTTTTGGAAAATTTTAAACTTAAAGTCTCAAACTTTCCAAAAGTTCACAGTCGAAAAACAAATCCACATCTTATCCCACCAAATAAAAATTGACCGGCGATACTTTAACTTTGGGGTTTCGAAATTTTAATCGCAATAATGCCGCAATTTTCACATCTGCACTGCCATACCCAGTTTTCGCTTTTAGACGGGGCATCTAATATCAAAGCCATGATGGCCAAAGCCAAAGCCAACGACATGAAGGCCGTTGCCCTTACCGATCACGGAAATATGTTCGGGGCCTTTCAGTTTGTTATGGCTGCCGAGGCAGAAGGTATCAAACCGATTGTCGGGTGCGAGTTTTACGTGGTGGAAGATCGCTTCAGAAAGTCTTTCGGCGGTGGAGAAAAGGACAAAAGGTACCACCAACTCATTCTGGCTAAAAATAAAAAAGGTTATGAGAATATCTCCAAACTTTGTTCGCTCGGCTTTATAGAAGGTCTTTACAGCAAATACCCGCGTATAGACAAATCGCTGATCAGGAAATACAGCGAAGGACTGATTGCCACCACTTGTTGCATTGGTGCAGAAGTACCACAGGCCATCGTCCACAAAGGCGAGGAAGAAGCTGAAAAGATTTTCAAGGAATGGCACGAAATATTTGGCAACGATTATTACATAGAGTTGCAACGACATAACTTGAAAGACATAGACCACAGTGGCCTCAGCCAGGAAGACGTCAATCAGGTACTTCTTAAATTTTCTCGAAAATACAATGTACCCGCTATTGCCACCAATGACAGTCATTACTTGAACGAAGAAGATTCAAACGCCCATGACATTTTGCTATGTGTGAACACAGGAGATTTGCAAGCCACTCCGATTGGCGATGGCAAAGGTTACAGATTTGGATTTCCAAACAGCCAGTTTTTTTTCAAAACACAGGAAGAGATGGGCGTTATGTTTCAGGACCTTCCCTTTGCTTTGGACAATACCAATCTGATCATTGACAGCATTGAAACACCTAAACTAAAAAGGGATATACTGCTGCCTAATTATATCATACCGAAGGAATTCGACAGCCAAATCACCTACCTGAGAACACTTACTTATAACGGGGCTTTGAAACGCTATGGCGAAATTACCGAATCGCTTCGTGAGCGTCTTGATTACGAACTTGGCACTATTGAAAGAAGCAGTTACCAGGGATATTTCCTCATTGTTCAGGACTTCACGAGTGCCGCAAGAGACATGGGGGTTTCCGTAGGGCCGGGTCGCGGATCGGCTGCCGGTTCTGTCGTGGCCTATTGTCTGGGTATCACCAATGTTGACCCTATTAAATACAGCTTGCTTTTCGAAAGGTTCTTGAATCCTGAAAGAGTTTCCTTTCCCGATATTGATATTGACTTTGATGACATCGGGCGATCGAAGGTGATCAATTATGTTTTGGAGAAATACGGCAAGATGCAGGTAGCACAAATAATCACCTATGGTTCCATGGCCGCCAAATCATCTATCAGAGACGTAGCCCGTGTCTTAGACCTGCCTCTTAAAGATGCAGACCGTTTATCGAAAATGGTTCCGGATATCAGTTTAGCTGAGGTTTTTGACAGTCCTCTTTCCGAGCTAAAAAGTCAATTGAGACCTGAACAGATGGAACAGGTGAATCAGCTTCGGGCCATTCTGGAAAAGAACAACGAAGAATCGGAAGTGCTGAAACAAGCTAAACTGCTTGAAGGTTCGGTGCGAAATACAGGCGTGCATGCCTGCGGAATTATCATCACTCCGGATGATATCACCAACTATATTCCCATGGCTCTCTCCAAGGATTCTGATCTATTGGTGACCCAATACGACAATGATGTGGTGGAAAAAGTCGGCATGTTGAAAATGGATTTCCTCGGTTTGAAAACCCTCAGCATTTTAAATACAGCCATCAAACTCATTGAAGAAAGGCATGAAATAAAAATAATTCCTGATTTGATTGACCTGGAAGACAGCAAAACTTATGATTTGTTTCAGCAAGGCAAAACGGTAGGTATCTTTCAGTTCGAATCTGATGGCATGCAAAAACACCTGAAAGATCTGAAACCCAACAGGTTTGAAGACCTGATAGCCATGAATGCACTTTACAGGCCGGGGCCGATGGCCTATATCCCCAAATTTGTCAAAAGGAAACACGGAAAAGAGCCCATAGAATACGATGACCCCGATATGTCGGAAATACTGTCTGAAACCTATGGGATAACCGTATATCAGGAGCAGGTGATGCTGCTTTCGGAAAAACTCGGCGGACTTACAAAAGGACAGGCAGATACGCTCAGGAAGGCCATGGGAAAGAAAGACCGGGCACTGATGGACGGACTAAAAAAGCAATTCATGGAAGGATGCCTTCAGCGAAACAGGGTGCCGGAGGTCATGGACAAAGTTTGGAAGGATTGGGAGGCATTTGCCGAATATGCATTCAATAAATCGCATGCTACTTGTTATGCTGTTATTGCCTTTCAAACCGCCTTTCTCAAGGCCAATTATCCGGCAGAATTTATGGCGGCAGTATTGACCCATAACATGTCGGACATTAAAAAAATAGGTTTCTTTATGGATGAATGCCGCAGTATGAATATCAGCGTACTGGGACCCGATGTCAACGAAAGCCGGTTGAATTTTTCGGTCAACAGAGAAGGTGCCATTAGGTTTGGATTGGCCGCAGTTAAAGGCGTAGGGGAAGCCTGTGCAGAAGAGTTGATGCATAACAGAACGGCAAAAGGGAATTTTGCGAGTATCTTTGATTTGACTTGCAGGGTCAATCTTCGCTCGGTCAATAAAAAATCACTTGAGTCGCTGGCTTTGGCCGGAGCTTTTGACAGTTATAATAAAACCCACAGGGCACAGTATGTCAATAAATCAGAAGATGATCAACCCAACGGGATAGAACTTGCTATTAAATTTGGAACTCAGATGCAGGGCTATCAAAGTGCCGCACAAACATCCCTTTTCGGGTCGGCATCCAGTGTTCAACTGACGGAACCACAACTTCCAAAATGTCCCGAATGGTCAAAACTGGAACTCCTTCACTTCGAAAAGGAAATGCTTGGCATATACATCAGTGGACATCCGCTCGATTCGTACAAACTTTATATAGATAAATTCTGCAACTTCAATTTGGGAGATCTCAATGAGAGTAAAGAATTGCTCCTTGGTAAGGAAATAAGAATTGCCGGTATTATAACTAAAAAGCAGGACAAGGTTACCAAAGAGGGTAAATCAATGGGAATTTTCACTATTGAAGATTACCGCGATCAGTTTGATATTGTTCAATTCTCTGAGGATTATGCCAAATTCAAAGGCTTTTTTGAAACAGGCAGTATGCTACTGATAACCGGCAAATGTGAGAGGAGTTTTTATAAGCCGGAAGACATCAGGTTTTGTTTGACCAAAGTCATTTTTTTGGCAGACATAAAAGAAAAGCTTTTAAAGAACGTTACCATTAAAATACCCGTGGAATATGTGAACGATAAATTAATTCAGGAACTTCAGCAACACCTGAAACAAACGGACAAAGGAGTGAATTTGAAAATCAATTTAGTTGACGATACGAATAAAATTGGTATCCGGTTGACACCCAGAAAAATGAAATTGGAATTCAATAATGAACTTGTAAAAAAGCTGGATGCACTGGGTTTGGAATTTGAAGTCAACCAATAATAACGCCTTGTTGAAAATAATATTTTGGATGCACAAGGTTTTTTTTTATAATTGTCAGACAATTCAGGTAAAACATGTTAGATTATGCAAATACAATTCAAAAAAATTCTGATGGGCTTCGACAACTCGCCGTCGGCCAAAATTGCCATTGAAAAAGCCATTGATATTGCAACCCGCTTTGACAGTGAATTGTATGCAGTCTATGTTTCACGCGTGGCAACGGATCCGGACGTTCAGGAAAACCGAGATTATGTTGCTGAATTGGCCGCAAAGCGGAACCGTAAAATTGAGTTCATTGTAAAATCCGGAAGAGCGTATAAGGAAATCAATACGTTTGAACGTGAAATTGGTGCCGATTTAATCGTATTAGGCACCCATGGTAAACAGGGCTGGCAGCCATTCTGGATTGGAAGCAATGCCTTCCGTGTAGTGAGTGCCTCAAACTGCCCGGTCATAACCTTTCAGGAAACAGTTACAAAAAATGATATGATGGATATTCTGTTGCCATTAGCAGATAGTACAGAAACCCGTCAAAAAGTACCTTATGCGAGTTTACTTGCCAAAGCATTCGGTTCAAAAATCCATATTCTAAAGGTAAGTAAGGATAAGGACATGGACACCCAAAAAAGAATTAACGTTTACGCCCATCAAACCGAAAAATACCTACATGAACGAGGAATTAAATGTATCATTCACGAAAGTTATGGTTTAAAGGTTCCTGAAGCATGTGTTAATGTTGCCAAGGAAGTCAGAGCCGGATTGATTTTAATTATGACCGAAACCGAATCATCCGAAGTTTTTATGGGTTCTTATGCACAGGAACTCATCAACCACTCACCAATTCCGGTGATGTCCATACACTCCAGAGATTTGAACGTTACCGGTGCTGTTGGTTATTAGAGGTTACAGATTTTTATTTTTGATAATCACACCCGCTGCTGGCTGGGCCTTTGGCATTATTATCAACTCATTGATGTTGACTCTTGCCGGCCGGTTCAGCACAAATTCTATTGATTCGGCAATATCTTCTGCAATTAAATTCTCGAACCCTTCATAGACCTTCGCCGCCTTTTTAGTATCTCCTTTGAAACGTACCAAACTAAATTCCGTTTCAATAGCTCCCGGGTGAATAGCTGTAACTTTAATATTCTGTTCTATCAACTCACGCCTCATAGATTTACTCAGGGCGTCAACCATATACTTGGTTCCGCAATAGATATTCCCGCCGTCATAAACTTCCTTTCCGGCAATAGAGCCAATATTTATCACATGGCCACTCCCGTTTACTATCATCAAAGGCAAAACCATCCTTGAAACATATAATAAACCTTTCACATTCGTATCTATCATTTGATCCCAGTCATCTACAGAACCATCCTGAATCTTCGACAATCCGGCGGCAAGACCGGCATTGTTAATCAGTACGTTAATTTTCTTCCATGAATCAGGTATATTGTCAATTGCTGCCTGAACTTCACCCCAATTCCTAATGTCAAAACACAAAATCAGTATTTTATTACCAATAGCTTCGAGTTGAACCTTCAAGGCTTTGAGCCTTTCAAACCTTCTTCCTGTAAGAATCAGGTTATACCCCATAGAAGCCAGTTTGATGGCCGTAGCCTGACCGATTCCGGCCGTTGCCCCTGTTATCAATGCAATCCCGTTTTCTTTCATTTATCAAATTATCAACATATTCGATTTGTTTTACCCTTTGAATTGGGTTTGCGAAAATAAAAATAATATTTTGCAGGAGCTTTCATTAAATGGAGATATATACACAACAAGAAGCAAATTATCTGCACATATCAATCGGTGGCAAATTCAATCATCATGACTGGGATGTTCTTGAAAAAATAGTGCAAAATAAAGATGACATGCAAGTTTGGTTGATTTTAGCTATGTCCCACTACTCTGGGTATAGTGATATTGAAGTTTGGCATGCAATAGTCGAGTTAAGTTCGTTTTGTTCGAAGAATCAGGGGCTTTTAGTCTTAACCGGCATAGAAAGAGAAATGGTTGAAATGTGTGAAAAATTGGGCTTAACCATTTTGCCAACCTTAGATGAAGCAATCGATTACATATTTATTGAGCAACTGGAAAGAGATATGGATCAGGATAAATAATAAGATATGCCTTTTGACGTAACGATATTGGGCTCAAGTTCGGCGACACCTACGTTGACAAGGCGACATTCGTCGCAGGTGTTGCGATTTGGTGATGAAAAGTTTTTAATAGATTGCGGAGAGGGCACCCAAAATCGTTGCATGGAGTATGGCATTAACTTTCAGAAGATTTCGCATATTTTTATCAGCCATCTTCATGGTGATCATTTCCTTGGTCTGTTTGGTATGATCAATACGATGAATTTGCTCTCCAGAAAAAAACCATTGACAATTTACACCACCCAAGGCCTAAAGAATTTATTGGACTTGCATTACAGCACCTGTAACCTCGTTCTCCATTTCGATGTGGAGGTAATTGAAATAATTCCAGATTTTCAAATAGTTTATGAAAGTGCTACAATAAAAGTTACCGCCATGCCCTTAGAGCACAGAATACCTTGTATTGGTTGGTTGTTTGAAGAAAAAAGGGGGGAACGCAAACTAAACTACGAACAATGCAAAAAACTGGGCATACCATTCAAAGCATTTGCATCAATAAAGAATGGTGCCGACTTTAAAACAGATAATGGGACCTTATTTCCAAATGAAGAGTTGACCTTTGAACCGCGTGAAACCTTGAGATATGCTTATATAACAGATACATTGGTTCAACCACAATTAAAAAAGCAGATATCGGGTGTCAATTTGTTGTATCACGAAGCTACTTTCTTGCACAACCTTGAAAGCCGGGCACATGAGACATTCCATTCTACAGGTAAAGAGGCTGCCATTTTTGCAGCTCAGGCTAAAGTCGGACGGCTGATAGTAGGACATTTTTCATCGCGATACAAAGATTTAGAAGCTCATATTGAGGAATGCCGCAGTCAATTTCCGAACAGCGATGTGGCAATTGAAGGTTCTGTGTTTCCAATAAAGTAATTTGTCAACATCCCAATCTTTAAAAGGTTCCGGTATAAGGTCTCATTACAAGCTGCAAGAAATTAACTTTGCAAATACTTAGAATCTTTAATGGCCGTATTTAAAAACTAATCCTCCTATGCCGAAAACGACAAAATGATTTTGGAAAGAAAGCCAACTGCCGAAAAGAATAAACAATATTCAGGAGGATTGCTGAATATTATTTTATTAAAAAATGAGCGTGCCAGACGTTTTCTGGGAGGCTTTTTTATTTTATTTTCTATTTTCCTAATTCTTGCTTTTATTTCTTTTTTATTCACATGGAAACAAGACCAAAGTTTGATTCAAGGGCTTGATTGGAAGAGTTATTTCAAAATAAATCCCGATGCAGCCAAAAACTGGATGCGTTTGTTGGGTGCCCGTTTTGCCTTTCTTTTTATGTATAACGGCTTTGGGATAGCGGCCTTACCCATTCCTGTCATCATGTTTGCAGCCGGTCTGAAACTCTATACTGATTCTAAAAACCTCCCGCTTTACAAGATAACCCGATTTAGCGTTTTGCTCATTATCTGGCTTTCGCTTTTAATGGGTTTTCTGTTTGAAAATTACAATCCGGTTCTGGGAGGAGTTTTCGGCAACAGATTCTTTTTGTGGCTCAAAGGATTGGTTGGTGTCGTTGGGGTTGTGTTGTTCCTTCTGCTCTATCTCTTCACTTTTACCGCCTTCGAATTCAGTTTTTATCCGTTAAAAAACTATCTCACCAATCGGCTTGAAAAAAAGATTCTGCCAACGGTGGGTGCAGACGAAGAAGATAACTACATTGATGAGGATTCTATTTTCGCAAAAGACAAGATTGAAATTCCGTTAGAAGTTGAGGAAGATGATGAATCAGGGCCCGAAGACCTGACACTCGAAATTCGGAATAAACCAGTTTCCTCAATTATTGATGATGAGGTTGAATTGCTTATTGAAAAAGCCATACCGGAAGAAGATGAAGAATTTGGTCTGACGGAACCGCCTGAAAGACAAGGCATTGATACGCTTTTCGACCCCAGACTTGATTTGGCAGGATATCAGTTTCCTCAAATTGACTTTCTGAATGACTATGGTGATTCAAAAAGTGAAGTCACCAAGGAGGACTTAGAGCGAAGTAAAAACCTGATTGTTGAAACACTCAAGAATTACAAAATCGGGATTTCACAGATAAAAGCGACGATCGGCCCTACGGTTACTCTTTTCGAAATAGTTCCTGCACCCGGGGTGAAAATATCGAAAATAAAAAATCTGGAAGACGATATTGCTTTAAGTCTGGCCGCTTTGGGCATCAGAATTATTGCCCCCATTCCGGGCAAAGGCACCATCGGAATAGAAGTTCCGAATAAGTCTCCTGAAGTCGTGTCTATGCGATCTATGATAAGCAGCAGCAAGTTTATTGACTCAACAATGGATTTACCAGTTTGTTTAGGGAAAACGATTTCAAATGAAGTTCATGTAACCGACCTGACGAAAATGCCGCATTTGCTGATGGCCGGTGCTACGGGTCAGGGAAAATCTGTCGGGCTCAACGCCATGTTGGTATCCTTGCTTTATAAAAAACATCCTGCAGAGTTGAAACTGGTTTTGGTTGATCCGAAGAAAGTTGAGCTTACCTTATATAATGCAATTGAACGTCATTTTCTGGCCAAGTTGCCCGGAGAAGGAGATGCCATTATAACCGATAACAAAAAGGTAATCAACACCCTCAATTCCCTTTGCATAGAAATGGATAGCCGCTACGAGTTACTCCAACTGGCTATGGTTCGTAATCTGAAAGAGTACAACGCAAAGTTTGTGAAACGAAAATTATTACCAACAGAAGGACACCGGTTTTTGCCATACATCGTGGTAGTTATTGACGAGGTGGCAGATTTAATAATGACTGCCGGAAAAGAAGTGGAACATCCTATTGCCAGACTTGCCCAATTGGCCAGAGCAGTGGGTATTCATTTGGTTTTAGCCACTCAGCGACCATCTGTAAATATTATCACGGGAACGATCAAAGCAAATTTCCCAGCCAGAATAGCATTCAGGGTAACTTCCAAAATAGACTCCCGAACCATTTTAGATGCAAATGGTGCTGACCAGTTGATCGGAAAAGGCGATATGCTCTTTTCAAACGGCAGCGACCTTATTCGTCTGCAATGCCCTTTTGTTGATACGCCCGAGGTTGAGAGAATCACCAATTTCATAGGAGGACAAAGAGGCTATTCTTCTGCCTATATCTTGCCCGAATTTGAAGAAGAAAGTACCGGAGGTTATGAAGATGTGGATCCGAGTGACCGCGACGGGTTTTTTGAAGAAGCTGCCCGCATGGTGGTTCAGCATCAACAAGGATCGACATCCTTACTTCAAAGAAAACTAAAAATTGGATATAACAGGGCCGGAAGATTGATAGATCAATTGGAACAAGCTAATATTGTAGGCCCGTTCGAAGGCAGCAAAGCCCGGGCGGTGTTATTTCACGATGAATATAGTTTGGAACAGTATTTGAAAACGCTCGCATAAAACTCATAAAATGAACAAAAAAACTTTTGTGTTTGCCTTAATGCCGATTTTTCTCGTTGTCACACTTGCTTCTTTTATTGTGCAGAAGGACGACGTGGTGGCCACCAAAATTCTGGGCGAGGTAAGTAAAAAATACAGGTCATATAAAACCATTAAGGCCGGCTTCAAAGTATCCATGAAAAGCAAGCAAGATCAGGGAAATGTAACCCAGAGCGGAACACTATACCTGAAGGGGAAGAAATTCAGAATTGACATGTCCGGACAGGAAATATACTGTGATGGTAAAACGCTTTGGACTTATCTGGCCGATGCCAATGAGGTACAAATTACAAAGTACGATCCGGGCAAGAATGAAATCAGCCCTTCCAGTATTTTCACCATCTATCAAAAGGGGTTTATTTATAAATATACAGGCGAAGAAATGGTGAAAGGCAAATCGGTTCAAAAAATAGAACTTTCGCCCAGGGATAAAGCCAAACCTTATTTCAAGGTTAAACTTTCGGTTGACAAGCTCGGCCGTAATATTAATGATATGACGGTTTTCAATAAGAGCGGCTTGGAATCTAAATACGAAATAACCAATTTTATACCCAACGTTGCAATCACTGAAAATACTTTCAAATTCGATCCAAAAAGCAAACCGGGCGTTGTTGTTATTGATCTGACCAAATAGCGTTGATGCGTATAATTACTGCGACTCTTTCCATTTTTATAATAAGCCTTATTACCCCTATATTTATTGGTTGCAATTCTCCCAAAAAACTGACAAAGGAAAATGAACGCTATGAATTAAGCTACGAACGAACCACATGTTACGGAACCTGCCCACAATTCAAACTTGTGATTTACAATAGTGGACTATTGACATACGAGGGTAAAATGTTTACTGAAAAAATCGGGATATGGCAAAAACAGATTTCACAAAAGGAATTGAACGACATTTATAAGAAGTTCGAGAAGGCTAATCTCAAGTATTATCAGAACGATTACCGTTCGGAATACACCGACCTGCCTTCTAAGATAATCACTTTCAAAAACGGTACTTTTCTCAAAACCATACGAATTGAAGGCAAACATCCTGAATTACTGGATGAATTGACCGACTATTTAGATTCTATTGCCAATAGTTCTGATTGGGTAAATCAAAATCTTAATTAATTTTACAATGGGATTCGTGTGTCGGAATATTATGCCACACATCTGTAAGAAGCGTTTCAGGGGGCATTAAATGTGGGTGTTGATTTTCATTCTACATATTGGTTGCCTGTTTTGAGCGGTATTAAAAAACTTTTAGGTTAAAACTTGCCATTCAATCCAATTCTGGTATCTCTGTTATTGGGGTTAAGGGTTCATGTGTCGTCAAATTGAATTTTATTAAGCTCAATGTCCATCTTGCAACTGAAAGAAATTTTCGCAAACCTGGTTTCGCGGTATTGCTGATAAATATCCGATTCAATTTATAGGTTGACTTTTCATTTGAGAATATTTCGAAACAGCTTGGAAGAAACACTTTTTTTGAACCGCCAACTTATTGGCACATTCTCAAAACAGCATGAATTTACTTGTCATCTTAACGTAATTTTCAAATAAAGCAATTAATCCTTTTTTTTTTTACCCTTATTTTACTCATTTTTGCATTGTACTTTTCATAGACATTTCTTTGCACAAAAAGGAGCAATTCTTTGAACCGTTGACGTTGACAGAGAAATTCATTGAGAAAAAGTTTAAATTTTTTTATACCCATGCAAATGCAAAGATTTACTGTTCAACCGCTTATAATTCTATCTGTTATTCTGGTAGGTATTGCTTTCTGGTCATTAAACAGAAGCCCATTGAGAAAATTAAGCAATGTACACAAAGGTCCCAGCCACCCTGCCTACTACGAGCAGTTAAAACTGATGAAACAAAATGAAGCAGGTGAGATTCCGGTAGGTCTTAGAAATAATTGGTACAAACACGACAAATTGTTTAAACAATCAGAAAATCTTCTGAATATAGCGGAGTGGGGACCAACCAATGTTGGCGGTAGAACCAGAGCATTGGCTATTGATTTGGCCAATAGTAATCGAATTCTTGCAGGGGCTGCTTCAGGCGGTATGTGGCTAAGCGAAGACCGCGGAAAAACCTGGAATTTGCGTGATGATCATGCCCTGTCACTCGTGGTGACCTGTGTCACACAAAATCCTCTCAAGAAAAATGAATTTTACTATGGAACAGGTGAAAGTACTGGAAATTCAACCGGTATAGCCGGCAACGGGGTTTTTAAATCAGATGACAATGGGCTGTCATTTTCTCAATTACCTGCAACCAACACGAGTAATTTCACCTCAATTTGGGATATCAAACATTCTTTGACCGATTCCAATACCCTCTTTGTTGCAACCAACAGTGCGGGCCTATGGAAATCAATTGATGCCGGAAAAACCTTTACCCGAATATATTCTACCAGTAGCCCGGTACATGAAATCGAGGTATTTGAAGATACAACCATTATGTTTACCGTGCAAGGGTCTGGAATTTTCCAAATGCAGGAGAAAAGCACGTCTCCAATAAAATTGGGAGGGGGACTACCGACATCCTCTTTGGGTCGTATTTCGCTAAGTTATTGCCAATCTTATCCAGATACCATGTATGCACAGTTTATGGGTTCCGGCAGTACGGCAAGCAAAGGCATTTACCGATCGAATGATCGGGGATTGTCTTGGATCACTTTAACCAATCCACCTACATCAACCATCAGCTACTCATGGGCATGGTATAGTTTCGACATTGCTGTTCATCCTACAAATTCAGATTGGCTCATTAGTGTATCTGTGTCAGCAGGATTCAGCAAAGATGGCGGAATAACGTGGTCAACGCTCAAAGGTTCTCATGCAGACTATCATACGGTTCGATTCTTTCCTGGTGAAAATAATCTGCTGATTGGTAATGACGGCGGTATTTATGAATACAATACGGCAACGGCTGGCTCCGCATTTATAGATCGTAAAACAGGATACAAGGTAACGCAGTTCTATTCCGGGGCTTATTTCCCCACAGGACAAGATATTATTGGCGGCACGCAGGACAATGGTACCAAATTGAGTACCGCTGAAAATATTAATTTTTTAGGTATTTTGGGAGGAGATGGATCTTATTGTGCTATTGATCAGAAAAGAGGTTCAACAGTTTATGCGTCATCACAAAACGCTGTACTTCGCAGATCCAATGTTTCTAATATAACTTCATGGACCGACATTGACAATGCCTTTCTTGAATCCGGAGAACAGGTTTGGTTCATTAATCCTTTTGAAATCAATCCAATTGACGGTGATCAGGTCTATTTTCCTACAAAACAACGTTTATGGCGGTCAGCAGATCAGGGCAATAATTGGTCTCAGCTTACCAATAAGCTTATTGGGGCAATTTATTCAGTAGCGGTAACTCCTCAGGCCAATCCTACTGTTTACATAGGTGGGCAAAGCAGTCTGTTTTACCGTATCAACAATGCAATGACTGCAACTCCTGGTAGTGAATACATGATGACGACACTTGTTCCGACTGCTGCCAAAGGTGGCTTCATTGGCAACATAGAGATCAATCCTTTGAACGAAAAAACGCTGTATCTTGCCATGAGCAATCTTTCTACCAATCCGAGACTTTGGAAAGTTTGGAATGCCGATTCCGACACGCCTACCTGGGTCAATATCAGTTCGAACCTTCCCTCTGAATTACCTGTTAACTGGATCGAAGTTGATGCCATTGACACGAATATGATGGCGGCTGCAACCGATTTCGGGCTGTACACTTCTATAAACGGCGGTGCTTCTTGGGAAAAAGAGATGAGTATTCCCAATGTTTCTATCCCCATGATCAGACTCCGGGCAAAAGACCGTCAGTTGTTTATTTTCACTCACGGCAGAGGGGTTTGGAAGAGCAATATGCCAAGAGATGCTGTTGGTATTTCTAAAAATCCGACTTCTTTGTTTGTCTCTATTTATCCCAATCCTACCTCCGACATATTAAAAATTAAAAGTACTCTGGCCATCAAAGAGGTTAGCTTATTCACGCTTGCCGGAAGCAAGGTTTTTGGGGTCAAGGAATCAAGTGAGATTGATATTGCTTCATTACCCTCAGGTGCTTTTATTGTGACAGTAGAACTGGCAGATGGAAACCGGGTAACCAAGAAAATATTGAAGCAATAAGGAAAATTCTGTCAACATTGCAAACCCGCTTTTCCGCATTCCATCGTAGCTTTAAGACGCTATATTTTTGCAGATTACCCTTCTTAATTCCATCCTGATCCACAGCAAATGACTTCGCCCTTCGGTTGTTTTTGCCCTTTATTATCAATGATGACTGCGGTTAACTTATTTGCCGGTTGGCCTTAGAAAGACGTGCTTCAAAGTTGCTTTATCAGAGTTCCCTATGTTGACGCAGGTTGTCAACCCGTATCTACTGAACTTTGGCTCAACTGCCACCGGTGATCGAAATAATCTGAATTTTTTAATTGCAACTGTTCGACAATTATGGTAAAACCTGTCAAACAGCAAGAAAATCCGAAACAGCCTCCTGTTTTTATTACTTCTCCTTCTTTCTGGCGATCGTAAACCCCATCCCGAACCTGATATTTAACATACGGGCTGATGAAATTTGAATGGCGTTAATGAGATTATCCGTAATGAAATGCACCTGAAAAGGTCCACCGTTAAGTGTAAGTCCCAAACCAAGATTGTTGAAGGTTTTGTTCATCATGGTATAGGAAACAGAAACACCCAACACTTTGGTGAATTTTGAATTCCAACTCAAGGTCAAGGCAGGATGAAATTTGCGAAAGTAGTAAGATCCGTAAAATAAAATTCCTGCATGATGATTTTTTGTGATGTGAAAATTTCCGCCCAGGTAGAAATGAGTGAAAAGACTTCTGTTAAAAGACTCATACGTGGTATCAACCCCAATGACCTTAATAATACTGTCTGCCATATCCCTGAGCGAATTTTCAAAATCTGATGAATCTTTGAAAAACCCACTGAAATCGGCACCGCTAAAAGTAGCCGTTGAATTGGGATTTCTGCTAACGATATTGGTAACATTTGAATTCCATTTTATGAAGCCCATATCTATGATACTGGCCGATAGAGATACTTTTTTTGTAATGAAGTATTGTGCCCCTATATCTAAACCGAAGCCACTGTTTTTGAAACTCATTAAAGAATTAAGATAACCACTAGGTCCTCTTTTGAACGCTGTATCCGTTAAACCAACCCAAGACGATGCAGTGTTAATCTTTACATCAGACGACAAGGTGTAGCTAAAATCTCCGGGATCGGTTCTAAAGCTCAAATCGCTTTTCTCTGCCCAAACAATGCTAATTCCCTGCAAATATTTGATTTTAAAACCATAGCTGAATTTATCGTTTTTCTTTCTTCCATACCATATACCATGTTCTATAAACTGCATCATGTCAAGGCCAAAGTCGAAATTGAAATTATATCCCAGATTTTCGCCACCGTTACCTTCCAGTAATAATTTAAAAAGATCACCCGGATAACTTAATCTCGATGTGGTTCGAAGTGTGGCATTGTATCCAAAATGATTTTTTAGTATCCTGAATCCAAAATGAAGAAGGTCAATATTCAACTCGGCACTAATATAATTTTCCTTTCTGAAAATATCGGCAAGTTTCGAGACGTTCAAATTAAAGGAATCATTCCCGGCCGACTGAAATGCACTGTTGAAAGCCTTGAGATTCAGCTTGCTGTTTGAAATATTGATATAGTTAGATCCAAGGACAGGAATTCCGATATAAAATCTGGCATCGGGCATCAGACCGGGATTGACATAGGTTCGCTGCCACATAGATTTCATATTGTAGAGCGTTACATTTTGCTGAGCATTAGCAATACAACCAGCAAAAATCAAAACAATATATAACAAATTCCTTTTCACCTTACTTTTTTATTAATTCATTCATGGTTATTTTGGCCTGTACGCCTATCTTAACACCGATTTCATATTCCGTAAAAATTTTCACAGGTGCATTGTTGCCATTATTTCTTGAGGTATTAATGACTGCTTTTATCAAAATAGCTGAAGAATTTCTCAAATTCTCAAGTCTCGCTTTATCAATCGTTATATCAATAGTTTTCTTTTGCGGGGCGGTAACTTTACCGGTATTAAAATCTACAAATGGCGATGGTAAGATGGTCGTTGGTTCATTGAAAAAAGAATCCAAAACATTTTTGTTCGAATCTAACAAGAGGATGTTCATTTTAACCTCTAAAGGAAAGCCATTTTCAATGGCCAACCTTATGACAACTTTTTTGAGTATATCCATGTCGAAGTCTTCTTTGAAATCAATTGGTTGATTCTGTTCCATAACCATATTGGAAGCCGAGCCATGCAGCGGAATTTCAACATCAACCACAAACGCCACCCGACTTGTATCAATTACAAAGTTCCTCACTTTTTTGCCATCAGGATTGGCAGTCACCTCAAAACCATAAACTATTTTCTCCGGTTGGTTATTGATGGCACTGACGATGTTGCTATTTGCGTTATTGAGAACGATTGAATCCGTCAATACCCGACCCACCTGATTGTAATTGGGAATGGGTATAGGCAATGGGTTGGGTATTCCGGTAATATTTACTGCACCTTTTTTTTTCGAATAACTTTGCAAAACAGGCACTCTGGCACGGATAGGAATTCCCAAAGAATTATGGATAATGAGTTTAAGTCTGGGGTCTTCGAGTGAATAATTACCTCCGGTAACTTTGCTCAATAAATCTAATCCCAACGAATCTGAAGAAACCAGAAAGTTTTCCTGTCCGACATATCCGTATAACAAGCTGAATTCATTGTAGTACATCAATACACTCAGATCTATTTTATCGGTTGGCAAAACCGGATTAGATCCTTTTTTGGTTAGTTTCAAATCCATGTTAACCCGAACCTCATTAATGGTTGAAGGGCCCTTGCTCATATCAAACTTATAGCCTGACAGGTTGCTGCTGCCCGATTTATCCAAATTGACATTAACATATTTTCCATCCAGTTTAAAGCTGAAAGGTATTCCATCTTTAGTTATATCAGGAAAACTAAGGGTCAGTTCTACATCATGTTTAAAAGTACTTAAAAACCTCATTTGATTAGTACAAATCTTCATGATCAAACTGTCAACTTCTATTCCTCCGAAATTAAATTTTATAATGTCGGAAAACAGAATCTGAATACTGTTGTTCGACTCAAAATTCAATTGCTGAGAAGGACTCAGC
Organism: Bacteroidia bacterium; assembly: GCA_020053795.1. Taxonomy (GTDB): domain Bacteria; phylum Bacteroidota; class Bacteroidia; order NS11-12g; family UBA9320; genus JAGVMN01. Next base: position 98,259 of record JAGVMN010000026.1, read on the forward strand.
GTAAGAGACTTGTTAAAAGTCTGATTGTCAAGTTGCACGAAATCCTCGGCACTCTGTGAAAAAACCTGACCTCTGTAAGCCATCACTACCAAGCCGTCCTGTTCAGTTTTAACGAAAGAAAGCGATGACTGCTCGACAAGATCGGCAATGCTCAGCCTGGATTTGACCAGAGGAACAGCGAAATCCGGATCCCAGGTCACTGATTTTATTTTTGGCACTTTCTTAATTATGTCAAGAGACTCTTTGACACATCCCATGAATACCGGAGAGGCCAGCATGGCGATGCTCAAAAACTTGAGGTAACCTTTTATTAGTTTATTCATGATGTGGCAAATTTCTAATTATTCCCAATAAATCCTCGATAAATCGCACTTAATGATGTTTATCAAAACGATTGAGGTTTTCATAAAACCGTTTCAAGAGATCACAGCATGCAGCATAAGGCTTTATATTTGTACCTGATAAAATCAAATCACGATCGTTATGAAGTTTTTCTTTTCCTTTATTTGTTTATCATTCATATTTTCTTTGACGGCAAAAGCCCAGATTGGTCCAAAGGCAACATTCGACACTTTGAGATTTGATTTTGGCAAAGTAAAACAGGGTGAGAATCCGACTCATATATTTAACTTTTACAACTCCGGTGATGCACCGTTTATTATTGAGGATGTGAAAACTACATGCTCCTGCACGGCATCTGACTGGCCCAGGGAACCGGTGAAACCCGGTGAAAAAAACCGCATTAAAGTGACTTTCGACACTGAAGGAAAAGAAGGTCAATATGCCAAAGGTGTAAATCTCATAACGAATGCCGGTGAGATCAACCTGATTATTTTTGTTGAAGTCTTTAAAGAATGATCATTTTCCCCTGCCCTGCAGTATAATCATAACGGTATAGATCAGAATTTTGAAATCAAGGGCCAGAGACATGTTCTCTATATAAAGCAAATCGAATTTTAAACGCTGTACCATCTCATCTACGTTCTCGGCATATCCATATTTCACCTGTCCCCATGAAGTTATGCCAGGTCTAACCTTGTGCAACAATCGATAATGTGGCACTCTTTGCTCTAATTCCTGAATAAAAAATGTTCGCTCAGGTCGCGGACCCACTATGCTCATATCTCCCACCAGCACATTCCAAAATTGAGGGAGTTCATCTAGCCTAACTCTTCGAAGAAATCTACCAAAACTTGTTATTCTCGGATCGTCTTTACTACTTAATTGTGGACCATTAATTTCCGCATTTGTTTGCATAGATCGAAACTTTACAATTTCGAAAGGCTTCCCGTGAAGCCCCACTCTGGTTTGCCTGAAGAAAATAGGACCGGTTGAGTTTAACTTAATAATGATAGCTATGACAGCAAAAACTGGAAGCCCGATGAGCATGGCCAAAATCGAAAATACGATATCAAAAATCCGTTTAACCGACTTTTGCCAGGGTGGCATAATCTCCGTGTTGATTTCAATCAACACGGCACCCATAATATTACTCATACGAACGCTGCCGGCTAAAATGTCGTACATATCCGGAATAATTTTTACTGTTACATTCAGATCGTCCAACAGACCAAGTATCTCACTTATTTTCTCATGCTCAGAAGATTCAATGGCAATGATTACTTCTTCAATCAGGTGTTTTTCTACCAATTCATGCAAGGCAGAATAATGACCCAAATTTTTCAACCCTGTTGGCATTTGTGCAGCAGATTCATTGTCCAATTGAACAAATCCCTTTATCAAATATCCTTCACTTAATGGGGCATTTTGCAATTCGTAAAACAGCCCGACAGCTTTTTCATTTGACCCGATCAATAGGGTATTGAAACCAAATTTCCTGTTTTTGATTAGTTTGCTGATTCTGGTTGACAGAATGATGCGGAACAAAGCTGTAAAACCAAAATGAAGAAAAAACAAAGACCCAAATGCATAGTAATAAGTTTTATAATTTTGAACAACGTCATCAAGCAATAATGCAAAAAACAAGGTCACCACACCAAGGAAAGTTACAATAAGTATCTGAGACAATTCCCTTAATCTTGACTTGCGAAAAAGACTTCGATACAAGCCATACATCCAATAGACAACAATCCAAAAACAAGGCACTAAAAGGGCTCCCTGTAATAGTTTGGGGTCCGCCAAAGCCTCTGAAAATGGGGCATCCTCCAGTTCTATCTTACGATAAAAGTAGAAAAGCACCCATGCCAAAAAAGCCGAAATAAAATCGAAAAACAAATATCGAAAAAGTTCAACCCTGCTTTTCAAAAATGTACCAATTTAAAATTATCGAAGAAAATTCTTACATTTCCGGCAGCGGTTGCACTCGTTGCCTTGACGAATATTTTGATTTTGGCGTTCCTATACTGTGCAACGTTGATATCCTCAGTAAGGCTGATATAGACTTTTTTCCAATTTGCAGTTTGAAAGGCCAATAATACCGGAACCTCTTCGGCAAAGCCTGAAACCGCTAAAAATCCAAATTGTACCGAAACATCACTTTTGTAATTAACTTCAAGGTAAACGTTAGTGTTACGAGGAATTTCAATTGGTGAAATATTTGCATGAAAAAAAATTCCAGGTGAGTTACGAAAATCTACCAAACCCGAGAAACGACTGGCCCCTCCATCATATTTATAGACTTCAGTCGGATTGGTCGTTATCAGTAACGTGTCAACCGTAGTACCGGTGCCGAAACTTTCCATAGAAATCGACTGATCTTCAAAATCTTCGAGCCAACTGAATTTCGCCCCTTGCTTATAATTGATGATTGGCGTAATGGTATCAATCTTCTCAGGTATCAAACTAACCGTGTCTGAAAATCCCTGATAAAAAGGGTAAATAACCCTGTCGCCCACACTTCCATTTTTCTTAATTCCTCCAAAAACAACTATACTCTTTTTGCCTTCCTGCAATATGGGTATGGTAGCCGGAAGTTCAAAAACGCCTATTAATTTTCCATCAATATAAACCCAGGCATCCTTGATATCATGGTCATTTGTTCCTTGTGAATTGTCGGTTTTGGTTTGTAATTTAAATCCCGAAATGTGAATATAGGATGGAATCATTTCATCTTTGTTCCATACGGAACAACCTTGGAGTAAAGAGATGTAACATAAAAAAACAAGAAAAAAACAGACTTTCGGCTTAATCATTTACTCTTATAGTTCCTTTCCAATTGATCGCAAATGAGATCGGCCACCAACTTTGTGTTTAAAAAATCATCAATGGTAGCATCGGGCTCATTATTTTCTACGATGCAATGGTAGAATGTTTCGATTTCTTTTGCAAAAATTTCTGCCGAATCGGCGTTTTCTTTTAACAAAAGAGAATCATTGACCACATCTTCCATCACATCCTTCGACTCATCTGTCTCGATGCCATTTTTAAGAATTTTGAAAGATTGATCTAAAAAGTTAACAGTGTAATGAGAATTGTTCTGAAAAAACTGAGTTTTGTGAACGTTTTTAATTGATATTTTACTTGCCGATAGATTGGCAATACAGCCATTGTAAAATTCAATGCGGGCATTCACTACATCAGGATCGTCGTATATTTGCCCAACTCCGGTTGCACTAATCGCTTTCACCCCGGAACCGGCAATAGTCAAAACCACATCAATGTCGTGCATCATCAAATCACTGATTACCGAAATTGAAGTTGCGTTTTCAGTGAATTTCATAAAACGGCTGCATTCAATAATTCTGGGTTTTAGTTCGTAACTCTTAAGTATTCGGTAAACTTTATGATAGCGGTGCTTCAGGCCAAGCTGAACAATGACCCCGGCTTCCGTTGCCAAACTCCCCAAACGTTTTATTTCTCCAATGGTGAGCAAACAGGCATTTTCAAGATAGACATGTTTAGAGTTTTTCACCAGATTTGAAATACTCGCAAAATCCGACCAGGCAAGGTCGCTGATTAGAAATGCATCAGACATGTCTATTAATTCCTCACACGAATCTAAATGGTAATAGCCGCCGGGATTTCGGGTGCCGTGTATTCCAGTAATACACAAGGAACCTGCTTTTTCAAACTTGCTCAGTACATGTGCCGAAAGATTACTTTGGCCAAGTATTCCAATTTTGATGGAATTTAGATTCTTTTGCATCTTTGATTTACTGCAAATTAAGTTTATATCCCGATGCAATTTATTTTTTGTTATCTTTAGCCGTATTAAATACTAAACACTCTGAAAGACTCTTACAAGCACAAAGGCCAACGCAAACGACTGGTTGAAGAACTTCGCAAAAAAGGAATTCTTGATGAAAAAGTTCTGGAGGTGATGGAGAAAGTGCCGCGTCATTTTTTTTTCCTGAATTCTCTTGCCGATAAAGCATACTTCGATCAGGCCTACCAAATTGAAGAAGGGCAAACAATCTCCCAGCCTTATACGGTTGCATATATGACGGAACTTTTATCCATAACCCCAGGCATGAAGATTTTGGAAATAGGAACGGGTTCCGGTTACCAGGCCGCAATTTTGGCGGAAATGGGAGCACAGGTCTATACCATTGAACGGCACGAAAAACTCTACAGAAAAGCACTTGAAATCTTTTCATTGCTCGGGCTTAACATTCATTGTTTTTGGGGAGACGGCTCGGGCGGTTTGACCAAATATGCCCCTTTCGATGGAATAATTGTCACCGCGGCTGCCCCCCGGGAGGCTGAAATGCTGAAGGATCAACTGGCCGTTGGCGGTAAACTGGTCATGCCGGTTGGAGATATTAATAGCCAAAAGATGGTCGTTATTGAACGTCTGGATGAAAATAGATTCTCAAGAAAAGAAAAAGGAGATTTTAAGTTTGTTCCGCTTTTGGGGAAGCATGGTTGGAAATAAATGCGTTCTCTTTCCTGAATAATTAAAATTCTGTTAAAAAAATTCGACTTAAGAGATTATTACGTTTTTTATGACCCTGATCATCTTATGATTACGAACTTCACGAATAAATATTTGCTGCCTTTTTAAAAAATGACACAACTTATTATAAGTTTGTCTCCAAATGTGTTTTAAATTGTTAAAATAGTATCTAATCCGAATCTCATGAAAAAACTTTTACTCTCCTCGATCTTTCTCCTGACTATTTCAATTCTTCAGGCTCAAACTCCCTCGAAAATAAACTATCAGGCCGTATCACGTGACACTGCAGGGAGAATACTCGGCAACAGAAACGTAACAATCAGAATCAATATTTATGAAACTACCGCCACTGGTCCGCTTGTTTATACAGAGACACATGTGAAAACCACCAACAAATTCGGATTGATTAATCTAGAGATAGGTTCGGTAAACGAAATCCTTTTTTCTAAAATAGAATGGGGCAAGGGCCGCCATTATCTGGGTGTTGAAATAAATTGGGGTAGCGGTTTTGTAGAGATGAGCCGGACTGAACTCGTTGCTGTACCTTATGCCCTTTTCTCTAAGGAGGCGGCCAGTTTATTTGGATTCAATCTGGACACTTTTCCTGCACTAAACGGACAGGTTTTAAAATACGATGGCAGTCGTTGGCGGGCCGGATGGGACAGCCTTCCTCAATTTAGTGCCGGAGCCGGAATTCTTATTTCGGGCAATATGATCATCGCCCTTGATAACAGCAGTTCAAACGAATTGCAAACTTTAAACAAGTCGGGTAGAGACATAGACTTGTCTAATGGAGGCGGAACGGTCTCGTTGAATGACGATGATTCGACAAATGAATTGCAAATCCTGAGTAAGACTGGAAACACCATTAGACTCAGTAAAAATGGAGGCTCAGTTTCTATTGACGACGCCGATGCCGACCCAACCAATGAAATTCAATTATTGAGTCGGGGTAATGGAACGGTTTCTTTGAGTAAAAACGGAGGTTCAATTAATTTGCCCGATTCTTTAGCCACCAACGAACTGCAAACCATCAGCAAATCCGGCAATA
>JAGVMN010000034.1 GCA_020053795.1 Bacteroidia bacterium
AATGTTTTTAAATTACTACTTCAAAGTACTGTATTTCAGTAATATGCATGGCCTTTTTTCTTTTTATTTGTTAACAATTTAATCCACTTAACGGGTTAACACTATATATTTTGTATTCAATGATTTTACAAACAGCAACACGTATCTCTCCATCGGGTAAAAGAAACTGAATGTAAAGATAAAGTCCGTAGGACAACTGACTGTATAGCATTTCAGCCGAAACAATGACATTCTCCGGCAAAAAAAAAACAATTTCTGAGTTTCAGATCGGTGCTGTAATGAACCCTTCGTCTTTTTGGGAATTAGCCCCTCATTTTATCAATCCAATGTCGGGTTTTCCAACCAGACAGTACTTTAGCAATGATGAGTAATTATTCAATAAAGGTTTTCGTCACCGTTGTTATCATTGAGTAAATAATTGGGGGTGTCGTGGAGTATGGTTTTTCAAGTTTAGGGAGACACTGTATATAAAAAAAGCATACAGAATTCAAAGAAAACAAGACTTAGCCGATCAAATATCTTGTAGCACCTTAAGATAGAATAATCTAAAATCAATAAGGAGTCAGTTTTTGGATATTAGTATTCCGATTCGCCTTCGTCTTTGCTCCGGCTGAACTCTTCAAAATCATATTCCGGCATCAACTCGGTCTTCACGTGGTTAACGGTTTCCGTAAAAGCTTCCATGAATTTGTTAAAATCTTCTTTGTACAAGAATATTTTGTGTTTGATATTGCTACCATCCCCAAAACTCTTTTTGCTTTCGGTTATAGTGATATAATAGTCGTTTCCTTTTGTCGCTTTAACATCAAAAAAATAAGTCCTTTTTCCGGCCTTTACTCTTTTTGAAAAAACCTCTCTGTTGTCATTTTGTAATTCCTGCATCTCCTTCAATTGTTGAAAAGTCAAAACAACAGAAATAAATGTTCATAAACAACATGAAAGATTTTTGCAGAGGTGTTTTTTAATAACAAACCATGTTTAAAGACCATTAGTTAACCCATTGGTTTGCTGTTTTGCTCTTAATTGGGCGAAAATTCCTTCTTTCTCCAACAATTCTGCCGAGGAACCCTGTTCAACAATCTCCCCATGATCCAGAACAAATATGGTATCCGATTCCTCGATAACAGAAACCCTGTGGCTTATAAAAATACTGGTATTGTTGTTCATGGCATCGATCAGGTTTTGTTTGATGGTACCCTCCGTTCCGGTATCAACAGCCGACAAGCTGTCGTCCAGAAGTAAAATATCCGGATTCTTGATAACTGCCCGGGCTATGGCCACCCTTTGTTTTTGCCCGCCGGAAAGGGTGATACCTCTTTCGCCCAATATGGTATCGAACTGCTTGTCAAATGAATCTATATCTACTAAAACATCGGCAACCCTTGCAGCTTCCCTGATTTGCTCAGGTCGTCCGGCACCATCTTTTTCGGACTGATCCAAACCAAAATCAATATTTCCGGCAATGGAGTCAGAAAATAAAAATACATCCTGAGGAACGTACCCAAAAAGCGACCGGTATTTCACCAAATCAAGACTTTTAATATTCACTCCGTCAAGAAGTATTTCACCATCTGCCACATCATACATTCTCAATAATAATTGGGCGATGGTTGATTTACCGCTTCCGGTTAAACCAACGATTCCTACTTTTTTACCTTTAAGAATTTCAAAATTAATGTTTTTCAAAACAAAGTCATTTTTATCGGGGAAGCGAAAACTGACATTGCGAAATGTTATTCGATCATTGAAGATGACTTTTTCAGCAGACTCCGTGTGTATTTCAGGTTTTAGAGATAAAAACTCATTGATCCTTCGTTGCGAAGCGGCAGCCCTTTGCACCAAAGATGTAACCCAGCCAAGAGATGCCACGGGCCATGTGAGCATGTTGACATATATGATATATTCGGCAATATTTCCTACTGTAAAATTCCCGTAAACCACTTCCCTGCCACCGACCCAAACGGTGATCAGTACACTGGAACCAACCAACAAGAGCATTAAAGGAAAGAACAATGCGTTGATATGAACCAGATGCATGGATTTTTCTTTATAGTCATCGCTTTCTTTCTCGAAGTTTTCAATCACTTTGGTTTCAATTGCAAATGATTTGACCACCCTGATTCCGGAAAAGGCCTCCTGAACGAAACTGGTCATTTCCGAAAGTTTCTGTTGTATGCGGTCACTGCGATGGTTGATGATATCACTAACGTAGTAAATAGAGACGCTTAGGACTGGCAATGGCAATAGCACATAAAGCGTTATCTCGGGGTTGATGGCAATCATAACACCAATTACCATCATGAACAGAAAAACCAAATTCACGGTGTACATGATAGCCGGACCCAGATACATGCGAACCCTGCTGACATCTTCACTGATACGGTTCATCAGATCACCGGTAAAATTCTTGTTGTAAAAAGATAGGCTCAGCTTTTGGTAATGGTCAAAAATTTCATTCTTGAGGTCATACTCAATATATCGGGATCCGACTATCATCGTTTGTCGCATGAAAAACATAAATATACCTTTAATAATAGCACTTATCAACACCAGTAACGCGAAGAATACGGCATATCCGGTGAACATGTTGATGATTTCATCATTCAGATTAAATCCGTTAAAATGACGAAATACAATCAGACTGTCAGTAACAGTATCCACAGCCATTCTGACAATCGGAGCCATTAGAATAGCAAATAAGTTGGAAAGAATAATAAACAAAACCCCAAGCAGGTAGGTCCATTTATATTTCAGCAAATATTTATTGAGGTATTTTAGTGATTCCACATTCCCGTTTTGAAAGAAGAAAAAAGCTATTTTTGCCGCAATAATACGAAAGCACCCTTAAAAATGAATTTAGAAATGTCCGATACCATTCAAACTACTACAACCACCGAACTTGATATGTTTGCCAAGCTCGAAAAATATGATCACGAACAAGTGATGATTTGCAACGACAATCGCACAGGATTGAAAGCGATCATAGCTATTCATAATACTATATTAGGTCCTGGATTGGGAGGAACCCGGATGTGGAGCTATAAAACTGAAGAGGATGCCGTTCACGATGTTCTGAGGCTTTCAAGGGGGATGAGTTATAAAGCGGCTATTTCAGGTCTTAATCTGGGTGGTGCAAAAGCTGTAATCATTGGCGACCCTAAAACGAAAAAGAGTGAAGCTCTGATAAGAAAATTCGGTCGTTTTGTTGAAAATCTGGGAGGCAAGTATATTACTGCCGAAGATGTCGGGACAACAACTGTGGATATGGAATATGTGAGCATGGAGACTAAACACGTAGTTGGTTTGCCAGAAAGCCGCGGTGGTGGTGGAGACCCCTCACCCGTTACAGCTTATGGGGTTTATATGGGCATGAAAGCTTCTGCCAAGAAACTTTGGGGAAACGATTCTTTAGGTGGCAAAACTGTTGCCGTGCAAGGTGTAGGAAAAGTGGGTATGAATTTAGTGAAGTTACTTCACAACGATGGTGCAAAAATTTATGTATCTGATATCAACGATGATGCCTTGCAACTTTGTTACAAGGAATTCGGAACGATTGTAGTCGATGGAAACGATATTTTTGACTTGGATGTTGATGTTTTTGCACCTTGTGCTTTGGGTGCCGTACTGAACACAGTAAATATTAACCGCCTGAAATGTGCCATAGTGGCCGGTGCAGCAAACAATCAACTGGAACACGAGCAACAACACGGGCCAATGTTAGCCGACAAAGGCATTCTATATGCTCCTGATTTTCTTATTAATGCAGGAGGTTTGATCAACGTTTATTCTGAATATACTGGTTATCATCGTGATAACGCCATCAGAGATACTGAAAAGATTTATCAGACAACTTTAGCCATTTACAAAAAATCGCAAGACGAAGGTATTCATACCCAACAGGCTGCCGTTGAAATGGCAGAAAAACGCATCCATGACATACTGATGTTGCGAGCTACGGTATAGAAGGCTTATGTTGTAAATCTTAAGTAGTTAGATTGCCGGACAGGTTCGGATAATAAACCGGAATTAAATCCATTCCCTGTTTTAACACTCAAAAGGTTGATGATGCTTAAAATTGAAATTAAAGAACGAAGTGTATCTAATACTTTTTAGCGACTAAAACGGCAATTCGTGGTTCACGTTCTGAATATTTTACCATGACCCAATTTTTATTCAGATCATAAATGTTGTCGGGGCCTATTCTGTCTTTTTTACGGATAAATCCCATACCCGCTGCTTCAAATTCGAATATGACATTGTTATTTTCCAGATAGACAATTTGGGCAATAGTGGTTTTCGCATAGTGGTTGAGATGCCAGTCTTTTCTTAATTCATTAAACGCGAAAACAAATATTGGTCCAATGACCAATAAGCAGATGAATCCATAAACCGAAATGCTTTCATAATGCTGGGCAAGGCCTTGCCTGATAAAACTCCTAACCCTTAATGTTCGGAAAACAACTTGCATTAATTGAATTAGTGAAAAGCCAAAAATGGCAAAACCGCAGACGATCAAAAGGTCATCATTACTAAGCATATTTGTAAACCAGGAAGAAATGCAGATTTGTAAACCCCATATAAGAAAAATAATGGCAAAGATCATTCTGTACTTATAAGGAAAAATCCGATTCTGTTTTTTGAACTCATCAATTTCAAGGGCCTTGATTTTTTTTGCCATTTGAAAGGCTTGTTCTCTTCCTGCGGCTTTTCTTCCCTGAAAGTTGTGAATTGGTTTGTATTTCGAAAAAATATAGGCAGTTCTCAGCTTTTGATCATAAACCATGCGAGAAGCAGGATTTGATAAAGTAGCATTCGCCCGGTTGATCCACTTAAAAATCTCCTCACTTTCCGGGTTATCTTTATGAAGATCGGGGTGGAATTGTTTCGCCAATCTTCTGTATGATTTTCTAACATCTCTGCGATCTGCAAAATCGGGCAATTCCAGTATTTTATAGTAATTAATCACAGTGGTGTCATTTTTGCCTTGAGGGTTAGTAATATTGCGAGAAAATTAACCGTTTTTATCTGACAATGTCAAGAAGAATTTTTATAACATCTTTTTTAACTGCACTTTCAATTTTCACAAATGCCCAGCAAATTAAACCGGAGGTTTACAAATTTGGTAAAACAAAACTCTGGAATAGTCCGGAGGCAATTTTCACTTTTAAGAACGATAGCAAACAAAGCGTATTGTTCTTGCCGGTTGCCTACAATCGAAATCTAATGGTTATTTTACCTCAGGGTTATATTGATCCGGGTGCGAAAGCCGAAATAAAAGTAAGATTTTATACTGAGAAAGAGGGATTGTTTAATATCACGGTTCCGGTCTATATTAATACGTTGGACGAACCGTTTAAATTGCAGCTTAAAGGCAATATTGTGTCGCTGCATCCGAGTGCCATTACAGAATGTCCCAGAATAGATAAATCACGGAATGAACAAAAATCCGAATCACAATTTACAATAACCGTTATTGATAAAAATACAGGAAAATTTCTGACAGGATCAGATATTTATCTCCAGGGAACATCTAAAAGTTATTTGCTTGAAAACACTAAAATGCAGCAAGTTCCATTATTTAACATCAATACCGGACTCTATAAATTGAAAGTTTCAAAAGCCGGATTCACACCTGAAGAGGAGGTAGTTTATATAAACAGAAACAGCGGAAATATTATTTTTAAACTAACCCCAATTCCCGGATACGATCCAAAGAAATCTCCAGTTGTTTCGAAATCGGTAACAAGGGGCGATGAGTTCATAGAGTTGACAAACGAGGCAGAAGATGAAAGTGAAGCCATCGAGCGAATCCGCAAAATTATGGATGAAAAATTTAAAGGGAAAGTGATCATTGAGAAGGATGTGGTAGTGGTAAAAGAAAACCCGGAGGATTCAGCTTCAATAGTAAGAATGCCGCCACCTGACACCAAATCGGATATAGAAATGGGCATCATTGATAAACCGGATTACGAGGAGGACGGCTCTTTGAATACGGAGAAATTTAATTTTAATAATATCGTATTTCTCATTGACATTTCGGCAAGCATGGACAGGGCCGATAAATTACCTCTGTTAAAAGAGTCCATAAAAAACATGGTTGAAGTTTTAAGGAAAGAGGATCTGGTAACCGTCATTGTGTATGCAACAAAAACAGGAGTGGTAGCCGCCTCCGTTCCCGGAAACGAAAAGCAGAGGCTTTTTATCATCATTGATACTTTGATGGCATCCGGAAGTTCTCACGGTGGGGAGGGTCTAAAACTTGCTTATGACTATGCCGGCAAAAATTTTATCGTCAATGGAAATAATCAGGTTATAATGGCATCAGATGGCCTGCTCAATTCAAAAAGTATCACAAAGGATGAAATATTGGAACTGGCTAAATTGAAATCAGATGAAGGAATAAGAACTTCGGCTATCGCTTTTGGGTCGAGCAAAGAAGCCATTAAATTTCTAAAAGACATTTCATCTAAAGGCAAGGGTAGTTTTTTACAGATGAGCAATAATGCCGATGGGGCGGCTTCATTGGTAGAAGAAATAAAAAAGCAATCAATCAGGAAATAGAGATTTCACAAAAGAAGTTCGGAGAACCTGTTAATAATTTTTGAGTTCAAGCTTATTTTTATAGGAAGGGTTCAGTGCAGTTTGAATAATTTTGCCGCCTCCATTTTATGAAAAAATCTCTTGTTATCATTTTTACATTTTCTTTATGGTTCATCGCTTTCAAGTCGTTCACAAGCGGATCAGGTCAGGGGCCTTCTTATACCAATGCTCCCGGTGAAAGCAATTGTACCGGTTGCCATTCAGGTACACTTAACAGAGGGACTTTTATCTCGAAGTTGAATCTTTCCGGAAATGCCATGAAAGATGGTTATATGATTGACACAATCTATAATCTTACCCTGTCCTTCTCGCAACCGAATGTGAGCAAGTATGGTTTTCAGTTGACGGTTTTAGATAGCACCAACAGCCCTGTTGGAACATTAACAAGCATCTCGTCAAGAACTCAGAAAAAAACAGCGGCAATAAGCGGTAAGGTTAGGGAATATATAGAGCAAACCTCATCCGGATCATCAACAACCTCGTCCAATTTTGTTGACTGGACTTTCCAATGGAAGGCTCCATCTGCCATTACAGGTAAAGTCACTTTTTATGTTGTGCTGAATGCCACCAACAGCAGCAGCACAGAACAGGGCGATAGTATTTACTCCAAAACATTCACCATCGAGCCCAATGCTTTGATGCCAACCGCCAAAGCAACTGCATCTGACACTGTCATTTGTGCCAGCCGTGCAATAGATTTCAAAGGATCGGGTACCAATGGGGTGACATCGTATTTTTGGAATTTTCCGGGTGGTACACCCTCTATTTCCAACAGCCAAAATCCATCAATTATTTACAACACGGCAGGTACGTTTTATGCACAGTTCCAAACCCGGAATAGTTACACTACATCTAAGGTGGACTCGATAAAAGTTGTCGTTAGGGAATCACCGTCGGTGACCATTTTTGGCGATTCGATACAATTCATGTGTGAAGAGGATTCATTGGAATTGAATGCCTCGTTTTCGCCAAATACAAGTTGGATATGGTCAAATGGGAAAAAGGGTCAAACGGCTTTTGTTACTGATACTGGCACCTATATGGTGATAGCCACTAATGACTCGGGGTGCTCAAGAAAGAGTCCGGAGGTGGATGTCAGGTTTCATGGTCGTCCGTCGGTTTCGTTGACCGGCAACCTGATCAGAGATTCCGTGTGTGAAGGAAACCCAATTCAACTGACTGCTACCAACGGTTTCGATTCTTTTTACTTTTTTAAAAACAACTCTATTATTGCAAGATCGAAATCGAATATCTTTTCACTAAAAGCCGATACCACCTCTGTTTATCAAGCCAAAGTCAGAGATTTCAAGAGATGTATTAGTTTGATGAGCAATGGGGTGAATGCTCTGGTTAAACCGTTGTTAGAGAAACCGGTGGTTAAATGTACCGATCAAACACCTTTTTCGGTTCGTTTTACCTGGGAACCGGTTCCAAGCCACTCGGGTGTAGAAATAAGCTCTGACTCAGGCAAGACTTGGGAAGCACCATCTACCGGAACTACAGGTCAATATCACGAGGCAATTGCCAACCCAAAATCAAAAATAGAAATCTGGGTGAGAGCCCTTGATGTTTCACCTTGTTTCTATGGACCGCCGACGATCAAAGTATGCGAAACCGGATCCTGCAATGGACTTGTTTATTCTATTGAATATGACTCGAACGTTTGCAGTGGTGATCTGGTTCAAATAGAAGTTAAAAATCTTTGGGATAAGAATTATGCTATCAGCTTTGAAAATGGATCTTTCTTTAAGGACACCATTTTCTCGTTTAACCCAATTTACACAAAAGGATATCTTATTGAAGTAGTTGATTCTAATAATCTGGGATGTCCTCCGGATCAATTTACTTTGAATATAAAAGTTGACCTGCCTTCGGAAGTTAATTTCAGAAGCCAAAAGGTGTCTGACGTTTTTTGCGATGGAGACACGGTGAGGTTGTTTACCAACTCCGGAAAGGATCATTACTACTTCTTTGTGAACAACCAATTGCGGTTAAACACAACAGATAGTTTTTACTATGCCGACAATTTCAATAATGGAGATTCAGCTTGGGTAATATTTAATAAAGGAGCCTGCGAAGATACTTCTGAAAAGAAACTGATAACGATAATTCCTTTGCCCGATGCACAGTTTACCTGGGAAAGAGATACGGCAGAAAAAGCAAAGGTCGTAGTGAAATTCAAAGCTGTTAACCAAAACTTACCAAATTATAAGTTTGATTTCGGCGATGGTTCTACAAGTGTTTTGAAAAATACCAGTAACGATTATTCTTCGTTTACCGGTCAGGAAATTAAAGTCACATTGACGGTAAACGACAATTCCGACTGTGTTAATTCCAGTTCCCAGACTATTCTGGTTTCGACATTGGGCATTCCAGGCGTTTCATATTTGCCGGCCAATGTAAGGATATATCCAAATCCGGCAAGCAATGTGTTATTCATTCAATTTACGGATGGTATTCCGGCAGAAAAAATTTCATTCATTGAACCGGGAGGGCAAATTTTACATGATGTAAAGCCGCAAAATAAATTAAATGCTGTTGATGTTTCAGAATTTGCAACCGGACTTTATATAATGAGATTGACCAATAGTGATGGCAGGAATTACTTTTATCGAATGGTGAAAAATTAAAGCAGATGTCCAGCTTAAATTTAATTGTCAGAATGAAAACAAAAATGAATCGGTTAAATCGGCAAATATGGAATTTGAAAATGCCGGAGTTTTATTTCCCGTATAAAAATTTGGACTTGCTTCCGGCCTTATTATCGGGCTTCATCTCTGCCAATGATTTTCCCTTTTAGAAACTCCAGTTCCTCTTTAATCTTTGCCTGACGTTCAGCATCATCCAATTGTCTTTCTTCTATTCCATCCAGTTTTGGTTGACCGGCATCAACCCAGGCAGTGAGCCAAACAGAACCCACCATCAACATGCTTGCTCTCATCCGTCTTTCTACCATACCACCCAAACTTGAGTGATAATCATCGCAAAATTCTTTACTGAATTGCTTTGTTTGCATGTTCCCTTTATTCTCTAAAGAATATTTCATCTCGGGTGACATTTTTATACTCATTCTTTTTTCAAAACTAAGAACAGAATCTCTGGCTGCGAAACTTTCGCCAAAAGCCAACCAAACTGCCGCGTTAAGGTCGGGCAGGAATACGGCCCTACCTACAAAAAAATCGTAATTCTCGCTATACAATTCAGGTAGCCTCGATTCCCAAAGAGCATGTATTCCGCTTTGACCGGTCAATTGTCCGTCATAATTTTCTGTGCTATGAAGGGGAACATGCAGATCGGCAATATAGTGGCCAATATCAGATGACAGTTTTAAAATCTTTTTAACATCTTTCTCTTTGAAGGCAACCACAAGTCTTACCCTCATCAGCTGGATATACCAGGGAACTATACCATAGGCGTTCAGGGTATCTTCGCTGATCTTGGCTACGGCATCTTTCCAAAAAGGCGGTATGGTGTCAAAAGGCAATGCCTGTTCATAATGATCGGCATCAAGATAATGACGACAGGCCTCTTCCTTCACCGCATACCTTCGTTTATCTGCATTCACAGAGTGCTCGGTAATGAATTCAATATGTAGTTTGTAAAATCCGAACAAATCGGGAGGTAGGGTGAATATGGCGATTCGGTTTATTTGTTTATGGGCATAAAAACCCCAGGCGGATGTTTTATCCGCAGAAATGTGGAATAGCATTATTACTATCACGATGGTTCTATATTTTGGGCAGTTCATCGCGGTTGTCTTTAAGGTGGTATTGAATATTGAATTGTTCCTTATCAATTATTGTTTGATGGTAAAAAGGATCATCGGGGTGAAGTGACTCAACATCTTCGTCTTCATCTTCCTCAAAGAATTTGTCATCTTCCGGCCCTTTTTTGCGGTAAACATAAGCCAGAATGACTCCGGCAACTGTACCGGCCAGATGGCCTTCCCATGAAATGCTTTCACCGGGATTTACAGGTATCTGTGGAAAAACTCCCCAAACCATGCTCCCATAAAGAAAGATAAGCAACAAGACCACAGCTGACAAAGATTTATTCTTTCGAATTATGCCGCTCGTCAAAAGAAAAGAAACCATCCCATAGACCAAACCACTGGCACCGATATGGTTGCTGATAAATTTTCCATAAAGCCAAACACCCAAACCCGAAAAAAACCAGATGATCCCGATAATTCGCCATTTGTCGGCAGGGAAAAAATGAAAAATGAATGCTCCGGACACAAGAAAGGGGATGCTGTTTGAAAAAAGATGTCCTGGCCCCCCGTGAAGAAAGGGAGAAAAAACGATCCCGACCAAACCACGAACTGTTCGCGGGTGTATTCCCCAGTCGTTAAGGTCTAATTGATAGGCAAAATCAAATAACAGAATAACCCAGCAGAAAACAATGAAAACCATTGGCCACAAAAGATTGTTCCAAAGCCGGGTGATTATTTTAAACATAGTTTCTGTATCTCATGAATCGCGGATGTGATAGTCAAAGATCGATTTGAGCATTGAGCCAACCGCTTTCAAATTCCGAACCATATTTCTTATAAAAGTCCATGGCAGGTGTGTTCCAGTCGAGTAATTGCCAGTTCATTCCTGAGCAATTTTCAATTTTCGCTAATTTCATCGTTTCTTCAAACAATGCCTTGCCAATACCACGTCCTCTAAAATTTCCGGTTACTATCAGATCCTCAAGATACAAACGCTTTCCTTTCCAGGTTGAGTACCTAAAGCAGCACAATGACATTCCGACAACCCTGTCCTGAAATGCTGCAACCAGGGCATAAAATAAAGGGTTTTCTCCAAAACCATCTATCTCAATTTTCCTACTGGTGTTAATTACTGATTCAGGGGCTTTCTCAAATTCGGCCAGTTCATATATGAGTTCCATCATGACTGGGGCGTCCTCTTTCTCTGCTTTTCGTATATTGAAATCAACTCCGGCTATCATGGTTACAAAAATGCTAATAATATTCTGTTATGCAGAATCCCCGCGATGAGGCAAATATTTTGAACAGGTCAAATAGAACCCAGCCATCAATTTATGCTAAGAATAAATGGCAGCCTATTGCAGGTGAATTATTGATTTTCAGCCCGAACTGATTACATTTGCACCGCATTTAGAAATTTGTTTGCTATGGCAGAAGAAGGAAAATTTTATATTTCGGTAGGTTTGAAGTTTCCATTGGTAGAGCAAAGTCAAATGTTTGGAAAACCCTGCTTTAAGATCAATGGGAAACCGTTTGTTTGCTTCTTCGAAAACTGCATGGTTTTCAAACTTCCCGCAATGGCCAATAGTGAAGCACTAAGTTTGGAAGGCTCGAAATTGTTTGACCCTGCAGCCAGTTTGAGGTCTATGAAAGAATGGGTGCAGGTACCCTATACCCATAAAACGCAATGGGAGAAATTAGCTCTTGAAGCTTATCAGTATGTGAGGAGTACACAGGGATAGGTGGTGGGATTCAATGAAATGCTTTTATTAGTTGCATAGCCTTGCCTCCAAATTCTTGTTAGAAAACTTGCCAAATCGTTTGAATTAATCTAAGTCATCATGTATAATCCTTGCCGACAGTATCGAGATATCTAAAGCTTATTCATCTTGCTGTTTTTTTATCCTACCATTAGCATCCGAAACAAATTAGAAATAAAAGTGAGTTACTAACAAAGTAACCTCCCTTTTTTGTTGAATTTTGCTTTTGCACCACAAAGAACCACATGAACAAAAGTAAATATTAATTCGGACAGAACATACCGGGTCAGGTATTAAAGCTTATTCCAGAGACATCGGTAACCAGTGCCGTAAAAAGCACAGGGAGTTATTTTGCTGTCAAAAAAATTCAGCACCCTGAACCATCTTTACACAATGTGTTATGCAGTATTAGCAGATGTTACAGGGCCTAGGCATGTTTGTGACGGACCTCTTGCGATGGTGCAAAAGCTAAGACATCTGGATTTGGATTATGTCGTTCTAAAAAGCACTTTATCAGACAGCAACAAAAACAGAGACAGTGAGGTGTTTGGCCAGATATATCAAGGGTTGTATTCACATTATAAACCATTCATTTCTGACAGTTCAAAAGCAGAGCCTCTTTTACGAAAAGCTTTTGCTGTAGATTCCTCAACCATTATCCTATTCAAAACTACATTAGGGTCTGCTGGTTAATATCTTGTTTACGATAAATACTGGAAAAATCGTGATTTTTGCTTAAACCAAGTGCATAACAATATGGCAAAAGCGTTAAA
>JAGVMN010000040.1 GCA_020053795.1 Bacteroidia bacterium
AAAAACCCTGTCGGTTCCGTATTTCTGAGCGAGGGTAGCGGCTTCTCTGAACACCCCGCCCAATCGGATTCCTACGTCCTGACCATACAAAAGTGCCTCCGGATGTTTTTTCAAAATCTCATCTATGGCAAAAAGGGCCGCGTCCACCATCATTACTTTTTCCGCTCCTGACGGCTCTCTGATTCCCTTTTCTTCCGTTATGGGTGTAGGTGCCAGGACATGATTAAAAAGACTATCAGCTGTGGGTTCCGGAGCATTTACCGCTTTATCAAAATCAATTTTAATCTGCTCGTCAGCGGCTGCTTTTATTTTATCCAGTTCGGCTTTTTCGAAACCGAGTTTCTTCAACAGTTTTTCCAAAACAGGAAATGGATCATGGGTCTGCTGCTCCGCCAAATCATCCCTATACCATTCGCTTCTGACCCCTGATGTATGATGACCCAACAGCGGAACTTTGACATGCACCAACATGGGCTTCCTGTTTTTTCGCACCCAATCTATCGCCGTTCCCATTCCCTGATAACAGGCGTCGAAATCGCTTCCATTCAAATTTTGGCGTTCCAGTCCCTTAAACCCTGCCGCAAATTCATAGGCATCCATGGCCCGCATCTCGGCACCGCTGGCGGAAATCCCCCAGTCATTGTCCTGCACCAGATAAAGAATGGGCAATTGGTGCAAAACCGCCATCTGCATGGCTTCGGAAACTTCTCCTTCGGTGACCGAACCATCGCCGAGAGAACAAACGACAATTGGCTTTTCATCACACGTCAATAGCTTTTGACTTTCCAGATATTTCAAGCCATGGGCGATACCTGTTGTCGGAATGGCCTGCATACCGGTGGCACTGCTTTGATGGGCCATCTTGGGCATATCGTCCCTCAAAAGTGAGGGATGGGCATAGTAAGTCCGGCCACCGCTAAAGGGATCATCTGCCCTGGCCAGCAATTGCAGCATCAGTTCATAAGGTTGCATGCCCATTCCCAGTAAAAGACTTTCATCGCGGTAGTAAGGTGCCACCCAGTCAATTGGTTTCAGGTGAAAGGCAGTAGCCAATTGTATGGCCTCATGACCTTTTGAGGTGGAATGAACGTATTTGGTAATGGGTCGGTTTTCGTCATAAATGGCCGCCATAGCCCGGGCCTGACACATGAGTTCATATGCTCTTTTGGCTATCTCTTTGGTGGTTTTATGTTGTTCTTTCCCTTTGGCCGAACTCATGTAGTTTCTATTGCGGCTGCAATTTTAAGGAATTTAGAAGGGCTTTACCTGAATTTGTGTTTCCACAAGTCAAAAGCGAAGATAATAATTGGCCTTGATTTAAAATTATGATCAACGATTTGCGAAGTTAGAAGTTATGGAAATCCGATGGCTATCACTTCATAAATCTTCAATCGTTAATCCTTGCTCTTCCTTTTGTTCGTGTGAGGTTGGAAATCGAACCCAACTCTTTGCAATAAATACAATGGAGAGGTAGGAAATACAATGGAAACTTCCTCATCTGTGGTTATAGTTTTTCTCCAACTACTTCAACCAACAGAACAATGACCTGTTATTTTTTCAGATTTTAGTTGTTTGTGAAAACAGAAACACTTGGCAAAAGCTTATTTTTTTCTAAAATGATTTTCTATTTTTTTCACTACCCTCGTTGAATATCCATATTCAACCCACTCCAGATTGCCACCAACAATATATCCTGCAATTTTAGGAAATACCCAATCGAATTGAGGCCACTTGGTGACATAATATGGACTTTGATAATTGTTCTTATGTAGGTAATTTTTAAACTGCATATCCTTTAGCTTACTGGTTGATTTTAGCAAGACTCAGGGTTAGGCGATCAAAAAGGTATTTACCGAAGTATCTGCGGTTGAGGTTGTAGCAGAATTCGTTCAGATGAGAATTTAAGATAGGCTCCTTTAATCTTGCGGTATATCCCTGACAGTAGGCGTTTGGCATTGCTGATTGCAATATGTACCCATTGCAATGTTGTTTTGGTTGTTTGGTGGGTTGATTTTTCTGTAACATGAACTTCAACCAGATCGGCTATATCAACATAACTGGTACATCTGTCGCAGAAAACAATACTTATTTGATCCAGATTCTTAATAATAGTCTTGTCGATTACACCTGTCTGGTGATTGTCTAAAACCTTCATCCGTCAGGCATCGGATTTAAAGAATAATCTATAAAAAAGTTTTTAAAAATCATAATTCCATCCGTAATATTACAGATACAGTCATCCGTAATATTACGTATATTTCTAAATATCATCGTGTTATGAGATAAAATAGTTCCAATATTTAAAAAATATATTTTAGATTTGTTTCAGCATTATGATCCATATCTGGTTAGTAGTTCAATTTGGTTGGATGGACTAATGCTTTCACACACTTAAGAAATCCCCCGCTGCAGTGGGGGGTTTTTTCAGTGAAATGAAATGCTGAAGTCCAGGCGAAAAATACTGCCATAGAGTTTTTAACATATATGAGCATTTTGTTGAACAGGAAACCATGTGACATAGAATAAAACGAAAGACGAAAAGTTTAATTGAAAAGCTGATACTAATGAATCATAATCCGATTTAAACAAACTGCGTTTTCCATACTAAGATCACATGATAAATTTTATGCAAATTGGAATCTCAAAAAAAACGTATATCAAAGCCAAGAGAGGCATTTCACAATTCCAAATTGAATGCGAATAAATACAAAATTTTATCAGACCACTGCCTTTGTGGGTTTTTGTCGTTGTCGGCAGATTGCAGAATTTTAGAGGTAAACCAATCCGCAGCCGATTTACTTGGATGTGATGCTAAAAAGGAAATAGGGAAATCTCTATTTGATTTTATATTACCAAATAAGAACTCACCATTTTTTAATGACATCAAAAGCGTGATCAGTCATTCTGGGGATGAGATAAGAAAAGAATATGAGTTCATTACAAGCAACGGAAGTCATATTTGGCTTGATGTTTCAATCCGGAATCAATTAGACCATCCATTGATCAATGCTGTCCTTTTGAACTTATTCGACATCACACCATTCATGTTGCGAGTAGAAAACCTAAAAGGTGAAAAAGAGCGATACGATATTTTGGCAAAAGCCACCAGTGACACCATTTGGCATTGGGATATTGTCAACGACAAAATGCAATACAACTCAGGGATTACAGAAATGTTTGGTTATAGCTTGTCTGAAATTGAAAATACCGAGAATTGGTGGCAAAAAAAAATACATCCGGATGATTTGAAAAAGGTTAGGACAAAAGTGAACAAGGTATTAATCAAAGAGCATAACCAAATGCAGATCAAGTATCGCTTTCTCTGTCATGATGGTTCATACAAGTATATTTATGACAGAGCATTTCTTATATTTGATTCAAATCACAAACCCATTCGAATGATCGGGGCGATGCAGGATGTTACTCAATTTAGAAATTATATTCTCTCAATTAAAAGACAAAATCTCAAGTTGAAAAAGATAGCATGGACACAATCACATGTTGTAAGAGCACCTTTAGCAAGAATCATGGGTTTAATAGATTTGTTGAAAGCCAATCCATCTGAGGATATTTTAGAACTCTTATCAACAGCCTCTAAAGAGCTTGATGATGTGTTGAGGGATATTGTGAAAGTGACGGAATAGGAGATATTTTGTTCGAATTTGCCTGAAAATTGCTGACTAAGTCATTTTTTTTGATGTCATGGTGAACAACATTCTGAAAGGTGGCTGACAATCAAATAGTCCAACTGAATTAGATTCACTAATATTCAGAGTCGTCGGGTATTTTTTAAAGCACCCCGCAACAATACCTTTCTGTTTTCGTTTCTTTGCAGAGATGAATTCAAGAATTTTCAAATACATAGTCATATTTCTTCTGACACTTTCGGTGGTATTTTCAGTTTCATCCTGTGGCTCCAGGAAAGGCGGTAAAGGGTGTGACTGCCCGGGTAAATTCTGAGTATCCTGGTTTTGACCTTCTTCTTTTGCTATTTATCGCCTTTAAGTTCTCTTGTCAACTTTGAAAAAATAAATATCTTTGCACCCCATTTTCAGGGCCTATAGCTCAGTTGGTTAGAGCACCTGACTCATAATCAGGTGGTCCCTGGTTCGAGCCCAGGTGGGCCCACGCAATAAGGATAAGGGTTTCAGGAAACTGAGACCCTTTTTGTTTGAACAAGTTGCAAACCATTTGCAAACATTTTCGATTTGATTCTTCATATTGTTTCATTTTTTCAAAAAGTTCTTTTGATGTATCCGGATAAAGAAAAGACCAGAGACTATTTACCCAAGTGCTTTCAGTAGGTTTCTAAAATCTCCTTCCTGATATTTCATTCAACCAACCAAAAGCACCGCACACAAGAGTACCAAACTTGATTCGAAATGTCCGTAGAGTTTCATTTCATGAGAGTTTTTTGCAATGCCTTTCACAACCCAGCATATTGCAAAAACAACTCCTTTTATTCAACGGCCTTGCTCAAATGTATTTCTAATCAAGTTTGGTACACTTGTTTTTGCCTAACCCCTTCTCCTTGATAGTAAAAAATAATTGTCAATTAAACAGATACTCTTTAATACATTTGGACGTTAATTGTTTGCTCAACCAAATAATATCCTAGATATGAAGTCAATCAAATCTCTATTCCCACTGGCAATTTTTCTCTTTTCACTTCCTGTTTATTCCCAAATTACTGGTGGATTCAAGAACAGTTCAAGTACCCCGCAAGAGGTTTCGTCATTGAATCCTGAGGCTTACAGTGGTGAGGTTAATAAATTTACAGGTTCTTACAACCAAACACAAAATTTGGGAACAGTTAGTACACCCAATGGAATTTCATTCACACTTACATTGAACTATAACTCTAGCTTTGCCACAGGTAGCAATGTACCCTTCATGGAAGGGATTCCTTATGGAGAAGGTTGGAGTTTGAATGTTCCGTTTGTAAGTGTTAACACGGCCTCATTGAGAAAATTTAATGAAACTTATTATAACAACTATTTCAACATGACCGATCCAGGTTCGCCAGATGATCCCTATAATAACCCTAACTGTAATAACAATGCGTATGATTTTGAACATGAGGGGGAGGTTCATTGGTTTAACCCATTTATTAATATTCCAGGCGTCATCAGTGAAAGATTTGTTTTTAAAAAAGTGGATTGGAATTACGACAATTCAGAATCACCTGTTCCACCATTGGTATTTGTCGCTCATGAGTTTGAAACCTATATTGAAGCGAGATTTAATGGTATTGGTTGGTCTGTGATATTACCTGATGGAACAAAATATGCTTTTGGGGAAATGGTTTCCTCAATTATTAACCCGAGTAATCAAAGAATGTCTAAAAAAAATGGTAGTGAAGAAGAAATAGTTGATGATCCAAACAATGTTTACAACCTAACCGAGCCCAAAAAAGTAGTCAATAAGTGGTTTATTACATCTATTTCTAATCCAAGCCTTAACACGCATTATAAGATCAAATTTGATTATGAAAAGCATGGGGGCTTCAATTACCATAAAGTAAATCGATTTGCTAAGAGGTATGATAGAACTGTAACATTCAGATGTGTTAAATATAAATACGATGATGACCTTGCATCTTTGGACCCAAACTGGGGGGTTGTCTACACTGATATTTTTCTGAAACGGGTTTATGCCGAATATGAATCAAAAACCTTGGCTTCATTAGTTCCGGAAGATGCACTCTATAAGCCCGACTATGAGACTGGGCCTTTAGCCAGTCTAAGCGATAAAACAAAAGTACGGCGAATTGTTACGGACTTAATAGAATTGACCTATGGTGAAGACCAGACCCTAAGAGAAACTCATATGCTTCATGATGGCAAACTCAGTACAACCAGTAACCCAACGAATGTCACCCCGTTTGATAATCTATATAACAAAGAAGTTGTGTTCAGCAATGGGAATCCAAACACCGGCAGCGACCGTTCTTTGACTCAGTTTACTGATTGGAAACGATACAAAAATCAGAAACAATTTGACATCGAAGATACAGATAATTCTTCCACATCAACTACGACTATACTAAATACAAATCCATATGCTAAATTGGAAAGTAGTAATTACTATCTGGACAGAAAAGTTGAAAATGATGCCAATAGTCTTGCTTTTTCACACAGCTTTTTAGAGTCAGACCTTATTGAGCCTTTTGGTGGTAATAGCACCGGTGGAAGCGGAAACAATTATATGCCTGGTGGTGATGTTTATGAAATAAGAACCAAAATTGCATCTGGAACCAATCGCCCATTTTGCAATTTTGATATCAATATTGTAGGAACAAAAAATTCTTATGAGACAAGTACTTCACCTGAGGGAGCAGGAATACGGGATGGATATACCAAAGTGCCACTGACTGCATTCTCTAACAACCGGAGCAACGCGTATTTTAGTACTTTTCAAAATGCTGAAAAATGGAATGCTCATATACCAAATTCAGGTTATATGGAGACAAATAACTTCTTTGCCCTTCCACCTACATCAACTACCAGTCCGATGTTGGCCGGATTTTACATTCAAATCGGACCCGGTAATTCAGATCATGATTTTTCTCTGTCAGCTGATTACATTGCTTCTCAAAATACACTTACTTTAAACAGAAATAAATCGGCCTATTTCAATCATCCCGCTTTTATTGGGTCACCTTCAGACAGATATGTTAAAAAAACTGCTCTACCAGCACCTCAAAATTTTGGAGGAGGGTTTCCATGGTACATGAGTTCATATGCATTGGATGATTTATACACTGATCCGGTTGATGGAATGATGAATAGCATGGAGGAGATGTACAATACCTGGTGGGATTCTGACAATACAGGTTCGCAGTGGAATCCGGGAAGTCCTCAGGACCATATCAATGCATCAACCATGTCAAACGATTACAATTTGGCGAAGGTAGAGTTGTTTCGCTATAGCAAAAAACCTTATGTTCTTAAGGAGGTCAAACATTATGTCATGAACACCACAGTTGATGCAACTTCTAAGAAACAAAGTGGCACTACTCTTAATTTAACTCAAAACTTCAAGTTCACTTATGAAGTCCTGGAATCAAATGTTTATCCGAGCGTATTGACTTCAGACCAAACAACAACATTGCAGGCAGCATATGAAAGATATGTGATTTTATTAAAAGAAGTGATTAACATGACAGACCCAAATGCCACAAGTGCAGTTCAGCCCAAAACGAAATATGATTACACTGAAATTGAGGTAGCATTTGACCGGCTTCAATTCACAGTGCCATCTGGTACACGAGGCTGGTATCACATTAACGGTGGTGATGGATTTTTATTAACGAAGGTAACCGATAATCTTGGTGGAGAAACAAGCATAGAATATTATGAGGATAAAGATGAGATTCTTTCTAAGAGCCTGACAGATAACAAACTGGATTTTAATGAGGCATGGGCCACTGGTTCATCAGTTGACTTATTAGGTCCAACTCAGGCCTATTCCTTTTCCTTTGTTGTTAAAGAGACAGAGACAAAAATTTCAAATTCTGAGTTTCTTATAACTACTTACAATTTCGATTTTAATTCAATCTCGCAAAAAGCCCTTTATTCAGTGCCAACAGAGAAATCCCCTGATCTTCCTCAGGGATGCACCTTGTCTATTGGTGATAAGGAAAAATTCCGATATGAAACACATGGAAAGAGTATGGATTTTGCCAAAGGATTTAAGTATCTTGACGTAATTGTGACTGGCCCAACTTCTTCCAGTTCCGACGTACATAAAACTTCTTATGAATTTTACACCACTTTTAATTCTCACGATCACTTTTTTGGAAAACTAAAAAGCCAAAAGAGCTATGTTAATTCAACACTTTTGAGTGAAGT
The DNA here is from genome assembly GCA_020053795.1 of Bacteroidia bacterium. GTDB lineage: Bacteria > Bacteroidota > Bacteroidia > NS11-12g > UBA9320 > JAGVMN01. The sequence goes on from JAGVMN010000040.1 coordinate 7,854, forward strand.
AAATTACGACTACGAATATCTGAAGGCGTATGAAAATGGATTTAAAAGATGGGACCGGTTTAAGGGTAAAACTGTTTCCAGCCCCACCCTCACGTCAATGGGGAGTAATGTAAGTTTTGAATATGATTATTCTGATTATTATGATGGAGCTTTAGTTTCCCCGGTTGTAGATGTTTCGGATTACAAAACGCTCTCCACCAGTCCCAGTCATAAATTACATGAGGATTTTTTTATTAATTCAACCACGGGACTTCAAGGGAGATGGGAAACACCAATTAATGAAATGTTGAATTATCAATTCAAATTCAAGAATCGTCTGGGGTTGCATCTTAACATTCAACAAACCTATGAGGATAAAACAAGCGACTTTGGCTCTGATTATCATTCCAGTTTTTTTATCAAAAAGGTAAAAACGACCAGCAAGGATTATGACAAGGGGTTAGGCAGCGGAGTTACAAAAACATCTACTTCGGTTACGGAGTATAGTTATTATGATGCAGATTATGAAGGCATAACTACCTGTCAAGGTTTTGATTATATTCTGGATGATTATACGAGTTCCTTTTTCCAATTGCTGTACGAACCTTCATGGATGTTGTATACCACCAAAACATATTCATTGGATAACCCGGAGCGGTTCTCCAAAAAAGAGTTTTTCTATTACTATGATTTAATTCAAGCTTATAACATAACCAAAACTGATTTTCATGCGGTTGCTTCATACCCCGGTCTACCATTCATAAGCAATAGAAACCTCGGGTCAAATTATGTAAGCAATACCTATCAACCAGGGTTGGATAATTATCTTCACAATGGGTTGGAAGCACTGTTCTCTGCACATTTTTTCGGCAAAAGAAGTATATTGATGGAGGAGCGGGTTACCAATAATTATGAGTGTGACCCATCGGAATCAGGTTGTGAATCAGATCATTTCCAATCTACTTACTATCTTTATAAACACATTGACCCTATTGGTGACAATCATGAGTACGACCTTAATATGGAGTTTTATAAAGTTACCCATAAGGTAGAGGCAGGAACTAGTGGGATAACGAATACTGGAGGGCCAGGTGTAAAAAATTCCTTACAGTCTAATTATGGATTTTTACCAAGAGTTGACAAACCAAATAATTTCATTTTTGATGACGAAATTCAATCAGACTGGAAATTTGATGTAGCCAGAAATCCGATTATTCATGGTAAAGATGATATTATTCCTGATGATGAAAAAAGTGTCTTTATGGTTCAAAGGGCTCTTTACGAACTTGATGAGAATCCAACACTATCTGCCGGAGCTTTTATTAGAAATTCTTTAAACACATTAGAGTCGTATTTTGAAGATCAATTTGTAACCTTAAACAATCCTACTTATACTGGTGATACCTTTAGGGTTAATAATGATGAGGACTTGTTTAACGAGTTTTACTATTTACCCAAAATATCATTGTCTCAAATTGCCATTGATAGTTTCAATCAGGACAATATATACCACCGCGTACTTTCGGATTTTATTTTTGCTACAATTCACTCCCTACTCTTCAAAGTGACAATTGACAGCACGATTGACACTGATTCATTAAAGAATATGAGTGATTTCGATTTAGCCATCCTGTCGTATAAATATGTAACAGATAAAAATTATGAGGAAATCAATGAAGAAATATCAGAAGAAGAAGACAGCCGCCCCAACATTGGGATGGAACCACCCTATTGGCGAATGCAACCGGAAGATTACGTTAGCTGGGCCTTTATTGGTCTTGATAAAGTAATCATCCAAACTAATCCTGGCATTGATCAGGAATTTATTACGGAATTACCCGCCCTTTGCAGTACTATGAGTTATTTGGCCCTTTTCAAACCCCATAAAGCGAAGCGACCTATCCTACACTTTAAATCAGTTGAAGGTCAATATCCTAAAAATGGAACCACATTAGAGCCTTACAATGAATCTGTGATGCCAGTGTTTCCATATGACCATTATACGATTACCCAAGTCAATCATTACGACCGATTAGGCAATGTTAAGGAATCTGAAAATGCAGTGGGTCTTAAAACTATTAACAAAGGTTACGAACACGGTATAATGCTTGAACATGCCGGATGTTCCACCTGTGTCGTTTCAAAAGTACATTTGGATATCAGGCATGTTGGATTACCCGTTCGCGTTGAAACAACTGATAATACCACAACCTATAAGGTAGATTATGAATACACCAATTTAAATCAACCAAAAAAAGTTACGACTGACGACCAGGCCTATAAGGAGTTTGAATATGATGGATTTGGTCGCATGAAATTGGAAAAGCTACAAGGAAATTTGGTAAAAGAATATGCCTATAGCACCTGGAACCATCAAAATTCTGATGCTAATTTTGAATATGATTTTGCCAATCCTTCTGCGAGTTATAGAGCAAAGTTGAACTATGTTGAATCAACTTCTTATACCAATTCCAATGAAGGTGTTGTGTCAAGGACATATATTCACCCAATTGGTAGAACCTATCAAGTAGTCACACAAGGGTTGACTAACAAAACAAACAGCACCTACTCTCAGGATATTCAATATTCTGCTTATGCAATTTATGACCAATGGTCACGACCAATAAAAGTCTATAAACCATTCAGTCAAACTATAACAACGACAAACAAAACGCTCGATATTAGTTGGGCAGGAGTAGACCCTTCGGTTGATTTATATCAGCTCACGGAATACGAGGATAACACTAAATCCAGAGTGCTTAAAACATGGGATTTTAAAAATAGTTCCACCACTGGTTATTATTCTACATTTGAGTATCGGTATCTTACAGGCTCGGAGTTAATGACTGATCTTAGTTTGACGGCCAATACGGCAGATGATTCAAAAATTGAATTATTGATGGATCATCCAAATAACAGCCCTACTTATTCTGCTTATCTGTTTTCAAGGATAAAAAGCACCGATCCCGATGGAAATGTGAGCGTTGCATATAGTATTAATGCTGGACCCCAATCTGCAAGCGTTTCTAAACTGACTGCCTCTGATTTAATTACTTATAGCGGTGTGGTCAATGCAGGACTGACGTCAAAAGTAATAAACCCTAACGATCAGGTTGTAACGACCAAAAATAACTGGATGGGCTGGCCTATTGAAAGTACTTCGGTTGATGAGGGTATGAATCGTTTTATGTACAACAAAATGGGTAATGTAGTCCTGACTCAAAATGCTAACGGCAGAAATGGCCTGAATCAGGCTGGGACTTTTTATACCGGATATACCTATGACAAATTCGGAAGGGTTTTGAATCAATACAATGTGGAGCAAAACATTCTTGGGCAGAGTGACATTAATCAGGCTTACACCTTAGGTATGCCATTGGCCACGCTTAAGAAATTTCTTCCATTGACTTTTCAGGACATCAGTCAAACTACAGGAAGCGGTTCCAATACCGTTTCCATAAGCTTTACCAATGAAAGCTATCAGCACCTGAATACCTACGATTGGAAATGGAAACATAGTTTTTCAATAGGGGGTATAGAAAAAGTGGTAAGCAATTACTTACTGATACTTGGAACTAAGAACTACGACAAGGAGTTTTATTACGATCAGGTACCCACCGCCTATACAAATTTAATACATAGTGAACATAGTTTTACCCCTACTGCACTCAAAAATAGACTGGCAATGGAGTTAAGCTATGATTACGGTTTAAACACTCAAATAACGGGTAGTGTCAATGTTCCTGTACAGCTAAAATATTTTTCGTACAACAATGACGGTACTATGCAATGGTCAATCGAACAATTCAGAGATGCCGGAATAAATTACACAGTCAAAGGACTTTGTTCCAAAATAGATTATCTCGATTATAACTACACCGGGACTAATGCCACAAAAAATGTTTACTTGCAGTCCAGTATAAACACGGGAACTCTGACCCTTAAAAAACAGTATTTTACGGTCTTTGACGAAATGGGCAGGACTTCGGAAACTTATCTTAATGGGAGTGATGTTAAAGCCAGTGGCAATAAGTTATCGAAAAACGAGTATAATAAAGCTTTTGGTTATTTGGACAAACTGAGTTATTTTGACAAAGACGCAGGCTGTTCAAATGTCTTGGTGGATGAAATAGAGTATATCAGAAATGTTAACAAGGACAACCGTTTGACCAGAATTCAAAGTCTTTCGGGATTATTCCATAAGGATATTTTTTACAATGCTGATGCTCCCTCAACGAATAACTACGGAAATATTACGATGCCAAACGTCAATAGCTATAACAACGGACAGATAAATGCCACGGCTACCACTTACAGCAATGCTTGCTTTACGGATCAATACACAGTTTACGGATATACATACGACAATGCCGGAAGATTAACACTGGCCGATGCCAGTCTCGATCCTAACAATCTGAACAAGGGAGATGCAGAGTATACCTATGATGCCGTTGGCAATCTGACCCAGATGATTAGGAATGACGGAACAGCAGCCGCTACTTATAATTATAGTTATCAGACAGGAACTAATTTGCTCTCGGGTTTGTCCGATCAAAATAGTACTCCGATAAAAAGTTACACCTACGATAATCAGGGTAACACAACACGAAAAACAGCTAACGGTATATTTGTAGGAGATATGATTTATGGCAGGGCCAATCAGATATTTGGCATCACAAATAATTACAACAATGGCTATCTGTATAACGCGGCCGATATCCGCATTTTCAAGAAAGATAACAACTCGATCAACCAATATTACCTTTATGATGCATCGGGAGCCATGATTACTATCCTTGATTTGAACACCCCTCAGGTAATAGAATGGCAGGCCGGGGTTGCCAAAGAAGATAATAATGGCATCAGAACTTTTTACCTGACAGATCATCTGGGAAATACCAAAGTAACTTATACAACCACAATAACATGCTCGACCACTGTGGCTTACAATGTCGTGAACGCCATAGACTATTTCCCTTATAGTAAAATACTCAGGTCTTATACCACAAGTGGAATAGAGCGATTTCTTATCACCGGCCACGAAAGAGATGCAGAAACAGCTATTGCCGGAAATGAGGGTTTTGATTACAAAATAGCAAGATATTACGATAGTGATATTGGCAGGTTTTTGACCCCTGATCCTATGGCAGATCATCCTATACAAATTGGTTTGTCATCATACTCTGCGTTTTGGAACAACCCGATTTACTGGACTGACCCCACTGGACTTTGTCCAACTTGTCCTGATAATGCCAATGAAGGAGATATGCATATATGGGCAGGTACGACTTTTACATTTCTTGGCGGCCAATGGGGCATGACCTTTTCAAAAGTAACGGTTACGCCTTCAGGCACTACTACTTCACCTTGGGATGGATTCAACTTTAATGATATAGATCAATATGTAAATAATATATCCTACGTTCAAAGTCAGAACAATGTTGACTTTGAAGATATTGGGTTAGCCTTATTGGGTGTTGGAACTGAAGTTGGCAATAAATTCTTTTATGATGCGAAAGGGGGTACTTGGGCTGGGAAGAATTTTCGGACTTATTCAACTGATTGGGGAGGCAACGGTCCAACAGGGGGCAAAAATAAGTTTGCTCGCCCGACAAGCATGAGTTTAAGAATTGCCGGATATGGTCTTGGGATATATAATTTTGATCAAATTAATAAAAAACACAGTAGAGGCGAAATAAGTGATTTCCAAATGTTCGCCGATCAAGGGTCTAATCTTTATTCAACCTTTGGTGGCATACATGGAGCAGCATGGGGCCTTGGTTGGGAAGCCGGACGATTAATTACTGAGATACCAGGTTATAATGAAAACTTTCGGTTACCTGTTCAACGCTATTTTGGACTTATTCAATCACCGCCAAAATGTCTTGTGTGTCCAATCGTTGGCAAACAATAAATTTATGATGAGGGTGCTTTACTATTATTATTTCTTGTTTTACACAAACATTCTTCGGGATGAAGAGCCTCATTTGACGACTACTTTAGCTTTAAGTGCCTCGGAGGCTTTGTTCATAAATGGAGTTGCTGATACTTTGGCGTTAACTTTTTTCTGTTACAAGATTAATATATGGTATATAATTGCTCTTTCGATAATCGCATTTAATTATCTCTTTTACCATAAATCGGGTAGGGCTAAGCATATCATAAAAGAAAAGCCCATGTTCTTTGCTAACCATAACCTAACGATTGTTATCATCTTACTGCTTTCCTTAATCGCAATATCTTGGGTGTTTTGGGGTTCATTTTATGCAAGACATGTTTTATCAAATTGCATTTATTAAAACAACGCGTTGAATTTCATTGACACTACAAAGAATGAACCCCACCCACCAATGCTCCGTAAAACTCCGCACCCCAAAAGCAGGGAAACTGGTATTCGTCATCATTCAACTGCTAAAAATAACGCCAAGTCAACACAGCCTATCTTTTTAATTGCTCATTTCCAATGGTGAAAAAGATAAGCTGTATTGCCCTATGGGTGCTACGCAACTTGTCATGATTTTGCAGTTCCTCATTTCTTCCTCATCAGCAATCTTCTCTGTCTTTTGTAAAGTATTCCACGTTGCTACATACCTTACAAAACCCACCGATTGCTACAATTTTCGCGAGCCTGCAGGTCGCTGTGGGCTGCGGGACATGTATTCATTTTGAATGATTGACCGCAAAGTTACCTAATCAATACCAGGACATAGACACGGCATAGGTCAAAAGCAATTCAAAGAGGGTTTTATTGGCATATCGTTGATTGGTTTTGAAAGTGTATTCGTCAAGATAATTCTGTAAATACGCCTGACTGATGGCGTGAAAAATGCCGAGAATAAGTCTT
>JAGVMN010000032.1 GCA_020053795.1 Bacteroidia bacterium
CCATGAAAAGACTTCCAGATTCTTGTTCTTTATGCAATAATTCAAGGCATCCACTATTACCAAAGCCAGTTCTTTTCTTGTGAACAGGTCAATCCAGTCAACAACGGTCAGGGTTAGGAAATAAATTCCATTCTGGTCTTTGATCGGATACCTGTCTCCACCCATGAGTTAGATTTAAATTGAAAGGAAAAGTACTTAAGATGCTTTGCAAAAGCAAATCCGATAGATCGGATTCAGTCATCCGCGTTACAAACGCGGACGAGTTGGGGGAGTGAGTATCGGTTTTTACGGTGTAGTCAGGTGCTTCCACCTGACTTTTAAATTCAAAACTGTCAGGTTGAAACACCTGACAGCACAATCAATCATTTGATGTTGTTCAGTCTTGTTTGCGAAAAAGGGGAAATGCCAAAGTGACTTGATTCAACCAAAGGGATTGTTTGCGTCTTTGCAGAAGGTTATTGCCAAAAGCCAACGAAGGGGTAATAATTATTTGTTCCTTAGTTGTATAACTAACACTCATGCCCATGAGGAATACCAAATTATCATTTGGGCTCTTTATGGGTTGAGTCTTAAAGTATTGAAAGCTGATATCAAGTGAGGCATTAAATCCAATTTTCGTTGGGTTAATATTCATACTGTACATAACCCCCAAGCCCAAATTATTGAAATCATTTGTATCAAGAAAATAAAGAGGTCCAAAACTTAAAACTGATTTTCCTTTAGCCAATCGCATGTAAGCACCAAAGTTAATCGCTTCTGAAGAATATGATGTAGCTGCCAAAGATAGATGAGGTGACTGCTTTCCTTTTATTTCCTGAGAATACGAGTATTCAAATAGGAATAATAATAATGAAATAGCTGAGAATATTACCCTTATCAACATTTCAAAAATTATTCGCAGCCGACATAACGGCGGCAAAAAAAGCAAGTATTGGCCCTCTTTTCCATGCCTCCATATCTGGAAATATCTCCAGAAAGAACAATAAACCAACAAGCCAACCCATGGTATCAAGAAAAACATCACCCAATGTTATTGGAATTGTTGTAACTAACCCATGCCAGGGATTAAGTACATTATTGTATGCGTCCAACCAATAATTGCTGCTATAAATGCCTATCGCTGTTGCACCTAATAGAGCATATTGTTCTTTGGGCGTGAGGCTTGAATTAAAAATGTCTGTTTGAATATTTTCGTAATAAGTATTAGGTGGGTCAGTGGGTTCGGTTAACAATCTCTCTAAAAATGGTAATTGAGCCGGAGTCCAATTCATATTGCTTCTAATCACATTGGGGTCAACATATAGAGTATTTATAGCCATACCCGCCATAATTTTGATTTCACTTAAGAAGGCAGGAGTGGTATTATTAAAAAACACAGCAGCATGGTCAGCAACTATTTGTAACAACTCTTCTTCATTAGGCGAATTGTTTTGAGAGATTATGTAGTCTAATAAATTATTGTGAATTACACCACATTCGTTAAATGGATTAATTTGATTAATGATTATGGGTATTTGTCAAGACAAATTTAGTTCATCAAAGTTATTTGGCAACAACAATGTTTGATACTTGTGCACAATTTGTACACAAAATTTCATGAACCTTTTTCTCGAAGTGCTCGTAAATCCTAAACCGTCAGGTTGAAAAACCTGACACCCCTTGTCTTACCTAAACGACTGTATCATCTCTGTTATTCTGCCCAAACCCATTTTCATATTGGCTTCATCGGGTCCGAAGGAAAAACGAACAGACTGGTTGAACGGAGAACTGCTCTTGCCCATATTGCCAGGTGCCACATGAAAGAAATGGCCGGGAACAGTCATCACCTTTCGTTTTAAGGCCTCTGCAAAAAATACATCGGCATTGTTAATCGGTGCCGGCAGTTGACTGATGTCGGCCCAAACATAAAAGGTGCCTGATGGTTCGGGGTTGACAGTAATGCCATTTTCTCTCAGACAGTTGACCATATAATTGCGTTTTCGGCTGAAAACTTTTCGCAGAGCATCCGTATCCTGTTTGGCTCTTGCCGGTTCCAATACTTCGAGAGCAGCCCTTTGTATGGGTTGACTCGGTCCGCCATCTACCGCACTTGCCGCCCTGTTAATGTTTTCTATAATACTTTTTGGCCCGATGACCCAACCCAGTCGCCATCCGGGATAGCGGAAAGATTTGGTCAAACCATCTACGATCAAAACCGGATCGGCATCCACATCATCCAAATACTCCGCAGCACTGACAGGTCCTTTGCCGGGCTGCTCCCCATCGTATATAAAATGCGAATAGAACTCATCACTGATTAAAGCACAATTTTCTTCGCTTGCCACTCGTACATATTCATTGAGTTCTGCCCCCTGAACTACATGGCCCGTTGGGTTACAAGGGTTGCTGAACAAGTAGGCATCCAGTTTATTTGATCTCACAACATCTCTGAACTCTGCTCCCGGAATGGAAAAACTGTTTTCAGCGGTAGTTGGAATTAAAACCGGTTCAATTTTTTCGGGGTGGTAGTTGATCATGTCCTCATAGGCCGTATAATCCGGTATCTGATACCCCAGTCTCGTTTTTCCGAGGGTGGCAAAAATTCGTGTCAAAACCAAACGCCCGCCCATGGCCACACTCACATGGTCAGCGGTATATTTAGAGAATTTGCCCTTTCGAAAAAGATTGTTGTAGTGATTGGCAATGACCTCTCTTAGGTCTTTGGTGCCGTTGATAGGCCCGTAAGCCTGATCCGTAGGCAGGATATTGAAATGGGTGATGCGTGGAGGGGCTCCTTCCATTTCGCCAACCTCCGGCTGTCCTTGTCCGAGGTTAGACCATTCGGGGTTTCCGTTGTAGAATCCGGTTTTCATGGCCTCGGCCACCACCCAGATCACCCCCATATAGGGCACTTCTCTGAAGGCACTGTTTTTCGTTTTTGCTTCGTTCATATTTTTTTCTTTGTGAGTTTATTTCGATGTAACAGGCTGTATTGCCAATGGCAAAGGAAACCTTTTGTAAGGATAAATCATACCAAGGTACCTATAACGATAATCGAATGCATTATTAAGAATTGTTTCTTTGAAAAAGACTATCATCATTTGATAATCTGTTTGGTACAGAGACACCATCAATTTTAGTTGCAGACATTGGGTAGCCAATTATCTGATAATTTTATTTTGATCATTCATCTCCTCGTCCGATGGAAACTCACCACACTTTGGATTTGGGATAGACATCAAAATTGTAAAGACAAGTTCAGGAATTGTTTAATGAATTGATATACCATGTGCAGCAATAGTTGAATGTCATCCATTTGGTAAAATATCCCTTTAATTTATTTGAACAGGTTTTTATAAACTTAAATTTATCACTCTTTATTTTTGAAGGATGGGGTCTTCCGGCAAATGAGATTAATAGTGTTTCGAATAAAAATTGTTCTTTCAATTCTTAATTTCACCATTTGTTTTTTGATCTGAAAAGTGTGTCTCAGATTAAAGAATCACTATGTCGTTCCATTGCCCTTTTGGATTGAAATAAGAGTCCGGGTCTAAGCCTTTTATAGGTCACTTGTGGTTATTTTTCACTTCAGACGCGTTCCACTTTCAGATAATGCACCTGCAGGTCATTCAACTTCAACGCCACCCAAAAAACGCCTTTGGGCAAATTGATTTCGGGTTTCCAGACGGCTTTGTACTTTAGGGGCTCTAGTTCTTTTTGATCCAAAACCGCTACCAAAGCACCGCGAATGTCAAATACCTGTATGCTGACTTTGGCCTTTTGAAAAACGCCATAGTTTATTTCAAGTTCGTCTGTGAACGGATTGGGTGAAACCGAATAAATCATCCCTCTGTCGAGGTGAATTTCTCCGATACCAATGGTTCCGTTTCCGTTGATGGCAATATCCCAGGTTCCTTCGTATTTCCCCTGCCCATTAAGTGTAATGGGGATAATACGGTTGGTCGCATCATAGGTTCCTGATTTGATGGAGGCTGCGGCATCACCGGGAATTTCGGTGTCACCTTCAAAATAAAGTTGGGTGATGATGGTGGGGAAACCCGGTGGAGTGATTTTAAAGTGTATATGCCGCGGACGATACGATGAACCATTCAGGTATTTTCCCGGCAATATGGTTTCTATCAGGTAAAAGCCCTGAGCATTTGATTTGGTAACGCCTCTCAGTTTAAACCCGGTGTTGTCATAAGCCCCTGCATCATTGGCCTGCCAGACATCTATGGTGGTATCCGGAATCACCTTGGTACAATCAAGTGTTCTGACTACTCCTGTTAAGATGAGTCGGGTGCCGGGTTCTCCAACGGCTGCCAATTGGTTGTTGACCAAAGTAGGAGCACCGGCGGTATAAAAGGGCCCCTGACCGTAATAATCCAATGTAATAGGGGGGCAGGCTTTGTTGGTTTCGGTTTCTTTGGCTGAAGCCGAACCAATCAGGTTAGGAAGCAGACCAACACCCAAACCGGTGATGGCCGTATTCCTCAAAAACTGGCGGCGTGAACTTTTTTCGTTTTCTGTTGACATAATGGTAAGCAATTGAGTTAGCAAAGATGCTGAAAAGTATCCATGGGTTGTTTGGATGATTCAGGGTTTTTATTGGATTGAAATGGAAAAAACTTAAGATATACAAAATTGCATATTGCAATTCTTATTTGAGGCTGTCATTATGACTAATCGGGTTTTATAAACTTCTTTGGCATATAGCCAGAGATATTTAGAAAGTACAGACCAGACACTAAAGTGGAAATATTCACTCGGTCTATAGTTTTTTCCAAAAGGACAATCTTTCCAGTTACATCTGTCACTATAACCTCTGTTTCTTTTTCAAGACCAGAAATATTAATCACACCTGTTGCAGGGTTTGGGTAAATAGGTATTCTTCTTTGGGAATAATTATAAATTCCAACAGTAATTAGAACTTTTTTAATAATTCCAATCATACCTACACCAACACAGTATTTTTGTCCATTATAGTTAAAGAAGTAACCACAAGAACTAAAGGTGTTATTTCCATAGTGATTTTTAAGAGTATCCCTATACCACATGATATATTCTGTGAAAGAGTCTTTATCTGTGGGTACAAATATAACACTATCATTTCGTAGAATACTATAAGCTCCATTACCCGCATTAGCATTACCAATTAACCACCACTCATTAATTAGTGCATCAAAATGTAATTTTGAGTAAAAGCCATACTCAGTAGATGTTATAAGAATCCATGTTTTTGTGATTTCATTATATTTGTACAGGTAACCCTTTGAGTCAATAGTGACGCTGGCATACAAAAACCCATTAATCACATTTACTTTGACATTACCCTCGAAATTCATTCCATTGGATATAGGAGTTATTTCTCCAGTTTGTGGATTTAAGAGACCCAACTGGCCCTTGTCTCCTCCAAACACTATCAAGTTTCCCCATTTAGCTAGTGAGCCAATGAAAATTCCAGGTAATGGATATTCCCGTATAATAGAGTCCCCATGTAATAAATATATGCCATTATAGCCTTGCGCTATGATGAGCTCATCACCATTGCCGTTTTCCAAAACTGTGTTTACAAAAGCTTTCCCTTGCTCTCTATAAAATATAACATCTTGCAATATGGTATCTTGATTGATTTCTATTTTATAGATTTTATTACGATTATCATTAACCAAATAAAAAATATTTTGGTAAATACTTGGAAACAAGAAAGAGATTGAGTCATCCGCACCGATAGGATACATAAATTTATTAGTTTTGAGATTATTGGCAAATATTGGAAAATTAAGAGATCTTCCATTTATATCCATGTTTTGGTAATAGTATTGATTATTTATATTAATAACAACAACATCACCAATCAAACTAATCGGTTCTCCAATAAAATTGGAGTATTTCAAACTTGAAATTGGCACCACTCGCCATTCTGAATCAGATGATTGTCCTTTTAATGTTAAAGAACTCATTAACAGGCCCAAGGCAACTAGCCCTAAAACCTTTATTATTTTTAGTTTTTTCATAATTCATATTTTTATTTCTTACCGTAAAATCCTAAAATTAATGGTCCACTTCATTGTTGACTTTCTCGATTTTTTAGTACAATAATACCGCATATTCTTTTGAAATGGTCCAACTTCTTAAATAATTCGGGATCAGCCGCATATTTTTACTTATCAATAACATAAATGATTTTATCTATAGTTTTTTCATCAAGGGTCTCTAACAAATCCCAGGCTTCATCAAGAAATATTACATCAAATTTCTGTTTCATTCTCAGGGTCTAATCAATACAAAGGTATTGTCAAGTTCTAATATATGGAAACATATTTGCAACTTTTTTATAGATAGGTTGGATATAATCGATGGCTAACATGTTATATATTTTTTCCCAATGCCATTAATTTTCAAATTAGCAAATTTTCAAATTCTCAAATTGCTTTCTTTGCAAGGTGAAAACCACACAAATCGTTGTCCGTCCCTATCACTGCGATTCTTATGGTCATGTGAACAACGCCCGATACCTTGAATTCTTTGAGGAGGCCCGGTGGGATGCCCTGAAACCGGAGAAAATTGACCGATACCTCAATTCTCATTCCCTCTCTTTTGTTGTGGTAAACATACACATAGACTACAAGAAACCTTGCCTGCCGGGGGATGTGTTGAAGATCAAAACAGAGATTAGAGAATATGGCAACAGCAGTTTTACCTTTACGCAAATCATGAGAAATCAGCATGGATTTTATTGTTCCAAAGCTATCGTAAAGGTCGTAGTTATCGACAATCGTTCGGGGAAACCATATCGTCTGTCAGCAGAACTTAAACAATTGATACAAGATGTCATTAGCGAAAAAACTCAGTGAATTGATTTTCTTTCGGCTTATGGGTTGGAAGATTGAAGGGCAACTGCCGCACCATATAAAGAAATACATTATAGTGGTGGCCTCACATACCAGCAACTGGGATTTTCCTTTGGGAGTTTTTGTGCGAACCATAGAAGGTGTGAAATCGCGGTTTGTCGCCAAACAGGAATTATTTGTTTTTCCCTTCGGCTATTTTTTTCGGTGGATGGGCGGCTACGCGGTTAACAGGAAGGTGCATTCGAATTTCATTGATGCGGTGGTGGATGTATTCTCTAAGGAAGCGGATTTTGTCATAGCCATTACTCCGGAAGGAACCCGAGGCTATAGCCCCAAATGGAAAAAAGGTTTCTATCATATTGCACAGAGAGCGGAAGTTCCAGTGATTGCAGCAGCTTTGGATTACCCCAATAAAAGAGTGGTGATTTCAGAACCGTTCGAAATGAAACTGTCTGCAGATGAAGAAGTAGAAAAACTTAAAGTGTTTTTTCGACAATACAAAGGGAGATACCCTGAAAAAGGAGTTCAATAAAACCCAAAGCTATGGCAAGAGTAAAAATAGACCTTCCAAAAAAATGGCATTTCATCACCGAAATCATTTTGAGAGTGGACGATATGAACTATGGGAATCATCTGGGCAATGAGAAGATTTTAATTTTGGCTCATGAATGCCGTCTGCGTTTTCTGCAAAGCTTCGGCTGTTCTGAGTTTGATGTGTTCGGAGCTTCAATTATACAGGCGGATGCTGCCATCGTTTACAAATCTGAAGGGCATATTGGCGATTTGATTAATGCCCGAATATCTGTTCAGGAAGTCAGCAAATCTTCTTTTGAACTTTACTACTTGTTCGAAAACACCGCCACCGGAAAAGTTCTGGCTCAGGCAAAAACCGGAATGGTATTTTATGATTATAAGAAGGCGACTATTGTCAAAACACCGGATATGTTTTTGAAAAAAATTGGTTAAAAACATAGCCCACGGTTTAAACCGTGGGCTATGTTTAGACAATATTATATCTGAATTCCGATTATAGATATTGGAACGTAAAATCTATTGCAACTCCTTGGCAATAGCCAGCAACTGCTCCTTGCTTTGATAGCCAATGACTTTTTTGACAACTGTTCCGTTGTGATCCAGAAAAAATAAGGTCGGATAGTATTGCACCCCGTAGGTTTGTCTCAAAGCAGGACCTTCGCCTTTTTCCATGTCCATTTTCAGGTTGATAAAGTTTTTGTTGAAATAGGTTCCAACCTCGGGATCGGTAAAAACATTGGCCGCCATTTTCTTGCAGGGTCCGCACCATACAGCATAGGCATCCATGAAAATGAGTTTTTTCTCTTTTTTGGCTTTCGTTTTCGAGGTTGTAAAATCATCCGGTGAAAATTCTATACCGGCTTCCAGTTTTGAAAATACAAATGCAGACAATAAAATAACCACAACGGCAAAACTTGCCAGACGTCCTAATATGAGTGTTCTGTTTATCATAGTTGTTATTTAACGCAAGGTTCTTAAATTTGTTTCGAATCTAATACATCCATTCTTTAAATTGAAAGTTTACAAGGTCAGACGTCATTTCTGGGATTCAATTTTTTCCATAAACGGATTTAAAATGTATGGTTTAATAGATACACCCGACAGCAAATATGTCCCCTTGTGCAAACCCCGTCCCCTATGAGAAAAACACTAACTGCCTTATTTCTTACCCTTATTTTTTTGACCTGTACTTTGCATGGAAAAGCCCAAAACGATTCACTGATCATCCGGCAAATATTTGACGAAGTTTTGACCAAAGGACGGGCTTATTCCAATCTTTCAGACCTGTGTCTGAACATTGGACATCGCCTGTCCGGTTCGGAAGGAGCAGCCAAATCGGTAAAATGGGGATACGACGTTTTGAAAAAATCCGGGGCCGATACGGTCTATCTGATGGAAGTAGAGGTGCCTGTTTGGAACCGGGGAACGGTTGAAAGAGTGGCCGTGCAAATGGGAACCAAAGGAAGTGGGCAGGGTAAAAGAGAATTGCACGCCTGTTCGTTGGGCGGATCAGTTGGAACGGGTGGAAAAATAAAAGCTGAAATCATTGAAGTGCAAGGTATCGCTGAGTTAAAGAAACTCTCAGAAGCTGCTTTGAAAGGCAAAATCGTTTTTTTCAACCGGCCCATGGACAGTAGGAAAATCAGCACCTTCGAGGCGTATGGCGGTTGTGTAGATCAGCGGTATGCCGGTGCCGGAGAGGCCTCCAGAATGGGTGCTGTAGGTGTGATTGTTCGCAGCATGTCTTTGGCAATTGATGAACACCCCCATACCGGTGGAATGGCCTATCCTGACAGTGTTCAACGCATTCCGGCTATGGCCATCAGCACTACAGATGCTGAATGGCTGCATCAGTTTGGGGCCAACAAGACAGTACAAATTGAAATGGAAAGCGATTGTGAATTTAAAGGCTATGCCAAATCAAGCAATGTCATCGGGGAGTTATGGGGATATGAATCACCACAAGACATTATGGTGGTGGGTGGTCATCTGGATAGTTGGGACAAAGGACAGGGTGCTCATGACGACGGTGCCGGAGTGAACCAGAGTATAGAAGTCTTGCGTTTGTTTAAGACACTCGGCATAAAACCCAAAAGAACCCTCAGAGTCATTCTGTTCATGAACGAAGAGAACGGCAATATGGGCGGAAAGACCTATGCTCAGAAGGTGGCTGACAAAAAGGAAACGCATGTTTTGGCTGTGGAAAGTGACAGAGGCGGTTTTACCCCGAGAGGATTTGCGGTTGAGGGCACTCAAAACGAAATTGACTTTATTGCCGGTTTCCGTGAATTACTTGAGCCTTATGGTTTGCATTATTTCGAAAAAGGCTATGCCGGGGTGGACATTGGCCCGCTGCAACGAGGAGACAAAGCCCCGCTTCCGAATTTATTAATGCTTGGGTTGGTACCTGATTCTCAAAGATACTTCGACTACCACCATGCCGATACTGATACCATTGACAAGGTTAATCCCAGAGAACTGCACCTGGGTGCCGGGGCTATGGCCGCGATGATTTATTTGTTGGACAGGTATTCGAAATGAGGATGCACTGAAGTGCATCCATACAACATTACCCGAACCTAAGGTTCTCAGCCGAAATTAACGATAATTTTAAGTTCCGTAGGAACGGCTAATTTTGTAACAACGGACTTCAGTCCGTTGATTTAAACCACCCCAAACCTTTTACATATCGGACATTGCAGAGGATCATGTCCTCTGAGATTGGGATGCACTGAAGTACATCCTTACAATATGTTTCGAACCTTAGGTTCTCAACCTGAATTAACGATAATTTTAAGTTCCGTAGGAACGATACATTTTGTAACAACGGACTTCAGTCCGTTGATTTAAACCACCCCAAACCTCTTGCAAATCGGACAAACCGAAGGATCATGCCCTCTGAGATTGGGATGCACTAAAGTACATCCTTACAATATGTTTCGAACCTAAGGTTCTCAGCCGAAATTAACGATAATTTTAAGTTCCGTAGGAACGGCTAATTTTGTAACAACGGACTTCAGTCCGTTGATCTACCCTACCCCAAACCTCTTGCAAATCGGACAAACCGAAGGATCATGTCCTCTTGCCGGACAGTATTTTCTGCCGAAATAGATGATTTGCAAATGGAGTTTGTTCCAGCTTCCTTCCGGAAAAAGGCTTTTTAGGTCGGCTTCTGTTTGTGCTACATTTTTTCCGGAACTAAGTCCCCAGCGGGCGGCCAACCTGTGAATATGCGTGTCAACCGGAAAAGCCGGAAAACCAAATGCCTGTGACATTACCACCGATGCGGTTTTGTGGCCTACACCCGGCAGGGCTTCCAATTCCTCAAAGGTTGCAGGAACCGAACCGCCATATTTCTCCACCAAAATTTTGCTCAATCCAAAAATAGCTTTTGACTTGGCCGGACCCAATCCGCATGGTCTCACGATTTCAAGAATCTCATCAACAGAAAGTTTGATCATCTCTTCAGGCGTCTCCGCTTTCGCAAATAGGAGGGGGGTTATTTTATTCACCCTTTCGTCGGTGCATTGTGCGGAAAGTACTACGGCAATGATAAGTGTATAAGGGTTCCAATGTTCTAATGGTATGAGAACTTCCGGGAAATATTCCTCAAGAATCCGTGCTATTTCGGCGGCTTTTGCCTTTTGGGATTTAATGGACATTCGGGGTCAATATTAATTTGAAAATTTGAAAATGTGCCAATTTGAAAATGAGGCAATGAACAAGATGATTAAAACAACTGCCACATCAATTCTTCAGTTTCATCTATGAATTTTGAAAAATGTGATTTCAATGTTTCAGGTCGGTGTTTCAAACCTGTAATTGATTTTAAGTAAAGCGGAAGTTCTGCTGCAGTTGATTCGATTTCAACAATCAAACCTTTTTCTATATGTAAAGAAATCTCAACGGATTGATCATTCAGGAAAACGGTTCTTTGTAAACCATACCTTGGAGAATACCCAAAGTTCCAATCCCATGTGCGGTATTTTTCTTCGGCAAGTTTTTCAATTTCTGTAACGTCGTTCTTGGTCAAATAGTAGTGTTTGGCATCGGGGGTAGAAGCAAAAACGAACCCGAAAGCATGGTCAAAAAACGCATCAAGAGTTATAGGGTTTTTCAGATACCCGACAATATTCGTCACCTGACTTCGCACCGAATTAACAGCCTTATCCAAAAACCTTTCGGGATCGGTCTTTAAAGCCAGTGCCAATATTTCCAGATCGCTTTTGAAAAGCAAAGTGCCATGGTGCAGCACTCTTTTCCGCTTTTGATCGACATGCTCGGCATTGCCTGACACCTTTAGTCCTTCGATAAAAATATCGTTTCGCGGTGAAAATTCAGTGGGCAAACCCAATGCTTTTAAACACTCCAGTACCGGACCGGCATATTTTCTGAAATTGATCATTTTACCAACTTCATTCGAGTTTTTAACGAAAGTGAAATTAATATTTCCCTTATCGTGAAAAACAGTTCCGCCACCGGTCAGCCGTCTGACTACAGGAATCTGTTTGTCATAAACAAAGGGCAAATTGATTTCGGCCAGGGCGTTCTGATGTTTACCCACCACCAAACAATCGCTGTTTTGCCAAAGCATAAATATCTCTTCCGAAAAAGTCTTTAACAAATACTCTTCAGCAGCAATATTGAAATACGGATCGAAATTTATACCTCTGATGAACAGCATATTGGGGTCTGATAATTCAATTTAAAATCTTTTCGTGACCAAACTTTTACTTCTGCGTCTATGATTTGGGGGTTAATCAATCAACTCCGCTTTGGCGGGGTTAATTTTGGCCGGGTTTCGAAAGAAGCCCGGCTTCTTTTATTATTAGGTAACCAAGCAAAGTAGATTTGATTTAAGAACAAGGATTAACGATTTGAGATTTAGAAGTAAAAAAATCGTATATCGTAAATCTAAAATCGTAAATCATTCCTGAATATTAATGATTTCTACCCTTCAGAAAATTCATAAACCCAACCAAGGGTGCCAACTGCTTATCTTCCAAACCCAATCCCATGATTTCCTTCATAGCCAAATCATTGTATTTGGCAGCTTGTTCAAGGGCCATTGCAGGAATTTCCAGTTCTGTAAAAATCGAAATGACCGCTTCTACTTTATACTTTGGATCCATCTGACTGTCAACGTGCAAATCAATCAATTCCTTTTTGCTTCTTTCATCACCGACCTCAAGAGCCTTTATCAGCAGAAAAGTCTTTTTGTTTGCTAAGATGTCTCCGCCTTGTTGCTTCCCGATTTCAAAGGATGAACCGAAGGCATCCAGATAATCGTCCATAATCTGAAAAGAGAGGCCGGTCAGTTCGCCAAAACGGCGAATTTTGTAGGCCTCATCATCTGTTGCACCACCACAAATAGCACCCATTGACAGTGATGCACCTAATAACGCAGCAGTTTTAAGTCCAATCATTTCAATATAATCGCTCATCACTATGTACTCCATACTTTCGAAATCCATGTCCCATTGCTGACCTTGACAAACCTCTATAGCTGTGTTGTTGAAGGTCTCCAAAAGTCTTGGCCAAAGTGACATTTCCGATTTTAGCAAGGCCTCATAAGCTTTCACCAGCATCAAATCACCGGAAAGGATGGCAGCGGCTTCGTTCCATTTTTGGTGAACGGTTTGCTGACCGCGTCTGAGAGGAGCCTTGTCCATGATGTCGTCATGCACCAGCGAGAAGTTATGAAATATCTCGACACATAAGGCAGAAGGTAGTGCCTTATCAACAGAGCCTCCGAAGATTTCGCACCCGAGAAGTGTCAAAACCGGTCTCACCCTTTTGCCACCCAAACCCATCATATAGTTCATTGGGTTGTACAAATTTTCCGGTTGGCCGGAAAATGTGTTTTCGGCTAAATATTGTTCGAAGGTTTTGACTAATTCTGAATAATTGCTGCCCGACATATTAGAATTCAGTAAAAGCGAAATCAATGTTTCTTTTTTGTAGGTTGGTCTTTTTAACCATGATCATCACCGTTTGTCCCAGTTCAATTTTCTTTTTTGTCCTTCGCCCAACAACAACCTGGTCTTTTTCGTAGTATTCGTAAAAGTCTCCTTTGATGTCGGTGATGCGAACCATGCCCTCGCATTTGTTTTCCTTTATTTCAACAAAGATACCCCAGTCTGTGAGTCCGGTTACAATTCCTTCAAAGGTTTGTCCGGTACGCTCCGACATAAATTCAACCTGTTTGTATTTGATGCTGGCTCTTTCGGCCTCAACCGCCTTTTGTTCCATGGCCGAAGAATGCTTGCAAATCTTTTCGACTTCGTCTTTGGAGTCCACAGGTTTATGGTTGAGGTATTGAAACAACAACCGGTGTGTCACCAAATCGGGGTAGCGGCGAATGGGGGAGGTGAAGTGACAATAATGATCGAAGGCAAGCCCGAAATGATGGGTTTTACTCGTGGTGTAAATGGCTTTTTCCATGCTTCGGATAGCCAGTGGATTTAGGATATTGGCTTCCGGTTTGCCCATGGACGCTTCGGTCATTTGGTTGATGCTTCCTGCCAATTCCCGATGAGAACCGGTTTTTATCACAAATCCGAATCGCGAAGCTATCTGCGTCAGAAGAGCCAGTTTCTCCATGGATGGTGCGTCATGTACACGATAGGGAATGTAGGCATTTTTTAATTCAGATGAAACGTATTCTGCCACCAACCTGTTTGCCAACAGCATGAATTCCTCAATCAGTTTATGAGCGTCTTTTCTGATCTTTTTATAGACTAAAATCGGTTTTCCGTTTTCGTCCAACTTGAATTTCACCTCTTCAGTCTCAAAAGAAATGGCACCATTCTTAAACCGGCTTGCTTTGAGTTTATGAGCAATGCTGTTAAGTGTTTTGAGTTCATGAGCCAGATCGCCATTTCCGCTTTCCAGTCTTTCCTGAGCGGCATCGTAGCTGAATCTGCGTTGGGAGTGAATGATTGTTTTACCGATCCATTTGCTGTGCACTTTACCTTCCTTGTCTATTTCGACCACGACCGCAAAGGTGAGGCTGTCCTCGTCGGGTCTCAGAGAACAAAGTTCATTCGAAAGTCTTTCGGGCAACATAGGGATGACCCGATCTACCATATAAACAGAAGTTCCGCGACTGAAAGCCTCTTCATCTAAAGTAGAACCTACAGCAACATAGTAAGTCACATCTGCAATGTGAATTCCAACTTCGAAATTTCCATTGTCGAGCTTTTTGAAAGATAAAGAATCGTCAAAGTCTTTGGAATCTTCGGGGTCTATGGTAAAGGTCAGGGTCTTTCTGAAATCCTTTCTTTTTGCTATTTCTTTGTCAGGAATTTTAGCCGGAAAACCTTCTGCTTCTTTAATGGCTGCCGATGGAAACTCCTGCGGGAAACCGAATTCCGCAATGATGGCGTGCATCTCGGTATTGTGTTCGCCTGATTTGCCCAGTATGTCAACGACTTTGGCATAAGGATTTTTGGCACCCGACGGCCACTCGGTCATTTCAATGATCACTTTGTCCTGATCGTGTGCCCCTTTCAGGTGTTTCTTGTGAACAAAAAAGTCCACATGCACCTTGGGGTTGTCCATGACTACAAAGGCCGACCCTTTGAATTTTTGAACGGTTCCCACAAAGCGGGTCTTAGCCCGTTCTACTATTTGAACCACCCTGCCTTCGGCTCTCTTATTGCCTTTCTGGTGCAGGAGTTCAACGGTTACTGTGTCTCCGTTGAAAGCATTTCCTGTCAAAGGGGGCTGTACTTTGATGTCTTGTTCCAGATCATCACAAATGACGTATGCCATGCCGCTTTGGGTGATTTCGATTTTGCCGGTGTAGAGGTTGAATTTCGGCAGGTAGCGGTATTGGCCCGGACTTACATTTTCGATGATGTCTTCCAGTTCCAGTATGCTGAATATTTTCTCAATCTCGTTTGTACTGCATTTAAAATCCAGCGGCAGTTGATGGGCTATTTGCTTGTGATTAAAAGTCTTGCGGGGGAAGCTTTCGAAGAGTTCCAGTATCAGTCTGTACTCTTCGGGGTATTTGTTGTGTTTCTTGTTGTTCACGATTTGCAAAGGTAAGTTTCTCCGTGTTTAAAGTATTTTTTCGGTATTATTCTTTTGTGTTGATTTTGATCAATTGCGATGTTTTGTTCGACCCCTTCAGGGTCGCAGGTTTATAGAAAACGCTTTGTTACAAACATCCGACCCCGACGGGGTCGAATAATCTCCGGTGGTTGTGTGATGTTATCCTGAATTTATTTCAGGATCACCAACCACAGCGGAGATGATATCTGTATTTGTTGTTAGTTGAGGTAAGCGATATGTGGTTCTATACCGCCAGATTAAATGGATGCACTAAAGTTAATCAGCCAGACTTAATGGATGAACTAAAGTACATCCTTACAATATGATCCGAACCTCCGGTTCTATTCTGCCAGACTTAATGGATGCACTAAAGTACATCCTTACAATAGGAGTTGTGCCAGACTTAATGGATGCACTAAAGTACATCCTTACAATATGATCCGAACCTCCGGTTCTAAGCCGATATAAATACGAATGTTCAGTTCCGTAGGAACGACCGATATTGTAACAACGGACTTCAGTCCGGTGATTTTAGTGGAAGGCAATAGCTGAGTTCCGTAAGAACGGCACATGTAAGAAACACAAAGTTCAACGGTAATAATATCTGTATTTGTTGTTAGTTGAAGTACGCGACATGTGGTTCTATACCGCCAGACTTAATGGATGCACTAAAGTACATCCTTACAGAATGATTCGAACCTACGGTTCTATACCGCCAGACTCAATTGGATGCACTAAAGTACATCCTTACCATATGTTTCGAACCTATGGTTCTCCACCGAAATCAACGAGAATGTTCAGTTCCGTAGGAACGACCGATATTGTAACAACGGACTTCAGTCCGTTGATTTTTGTAACCACGAACTTCAGTCTCGACAAAAACACTTAGTTTCGTTGAGACCAATCATAAAAAAAATGGCTAACACTTATCATCAGGTATATATTCAGGCCGTCTTTGCAGTCAAGTATCGTGAAGCACTAATTAATAAGGAATGGAAATCAGAACTCTTAGGCGTAATGGGTACCCTGATAAATGAAACTGGCTGTAAAACAATTGTTGTCAATGCGGTGGAAGATCATGCTCATTGTTTTTTGGGACTAAAACCAGTAGTTTCCATTTCTGATTTAATGAAAGCTGTTAAAGCAAAATCTTCAAAATACATAAATGAACACAATTTGACCGATAAGAGATTCGAATGGCAAGAAGGTTATGGAGTGTTTTCATATAGTCACTCCCATATAGACAGGGTTTACAAGTACATCGAAAATCAGGAAAAACATCATAAAAGGCAAACCTTCAGGGAAGAATATATTGAGTTTTTAGACAAGTTTAAAGTGCCTTATGAGGATCGATATATTTTTGAAGAGTTGATTTGACCAGAACCCATGGTTCATAGCTGAGTTGTACTGGATGCACAGAATTGGATGCACTAAAGTACATCCTTACAATATGATCCGAACCTACGGTTCTATACCGCCAGACTTAATGGATGCACTAAAGTACATCCTTACAAAATGATTCGAACCTACGGTTCTATTCTGCCAGACTTAATGGATGCACTAAAGTACATCCTTACAATATGATCCGAACCTACGGTTCTAAGCCGATATAAATACGAATGTCCAGTTCCGTAGGAACGACCGATATTGTAACAACGGACTTCAGTCCGTTGATTTAGTGGAAGGCAATAGCTGAGTTCCGTAAGAACGGCACATATAATAAACACAAAGTTCAGCGGTAATAATATCTGTATTTGTTGTTAGTTGAAGTACGCGACATGTGGTTCTATACCGCCAGGCTTAATGGATGCACTAAAGTACATCCTTACAATATGATCCGAACCTACGGTTCTAAGCCGATATAAATACGAATGTTCAGTTCCGTAGGAACGACCGATATTGTAACAACGGACTTCAGTCCGTTGATTTAGTGGAAGGCAATAGCTGAGTTCCGTAGGAACGGCACATATAATAAACACAAAGTTCAGCGGTAATAATATCTGTATTAGTTAGTTGTTAGTTGAAGTACGCGACATGTGGTTGGTGGAAAAAAACACCAACCGGGAAAAACCTGACACCCAACACAAATGTTAATAGAAAGAACTTTTCACTCCATCCATTTAATTTCTTTTATTCTCAGTTTCTTAAACTTGTCCAAATCAAATTGCCTGTTAATGTCAAATTGTGTTGGTTGCTCTGAACTATTTAGCGGTCTGATTTCTAAGGATTTTCCATTTGAATATGTCAACATTAAACTCCTTAACTTCCCAGGTGGTTCATCCGTCCATAGCAGTGCATTAAAAAGTCTCAAGGTGTCATTGTAGAAAAGATATAGAACCTCTTGGCCAATATATTTGTCAACAGAAACTGCGATCAATTTCTTGGCAAAGTCGCTTCTGTATTTATCAATAAGTGTTTTAGCTTCGGCAATTGGCAATAAGCAACCGTCCCGACAACTTTCGATACTGTCACCAGAGTTAAGTAATTTGTCATCGTCAATTTTTTTTATGGGCCTTTCATATTCAAAAATGGCGATACTTCCTGACATTAATGGTGACCATAATCTGTAGTCATTGCCAATTCGTTTGCCAAATATGTTAATTCGGTTATAGCCATTAATTACAATAAAAACAGTGTCCCCAATGAATGGATAGTTCTCCGTCCAATAATTCTCTTCTTTCGGATAAGGAAATTTGTAACCATTAGTCAGTGTGCCACCACAAATTGCACTTGTGATGGTGTCCTTGTATTCAGTTGATTGAAATTCGATCTTCCCATTTCCATCGTAGTGCGTAATAACAACTTCACCAGCAAATTTTGCCGAACCAATTATGTCTGATACAACGACAAGAATTGGTTTTGCAGATACCCCAATTGTAGTAAAAAAAGTAACTATTAATGACAGGGAATATTTCTTGTAGGTCGCCATTTTAGCATTGGCTTGATCATCCTCATTTCCTTGGCCCCTTCGGCTGTAACGGTCTTACCTCCAGATTCACTTGGTGAAAATTGTCTGGTGTTTCGAGGCAATAAACAATCATGGCCGCCACATCTTCGGGCATCAGCATGTAGTCGTGTGGTTTTATCCCCGGGCTGTTGCGGAAAAAATCTGTTTTCACTGAACCCGGATAAACACAGGTGACTTTCACCCGAAAATCCCGAAGTTCTTTGTACATGCTTTCGCTGATGCCTTTGACGGCGAACTTGGTTCCGCAATAACCTGATACCTGCGGATAGCCTTCCAATGCTGCCGTTGAGGCTATATTGACAATATGCCCGTATTCTTGCTTTTTCATCTTCGGGACAACCAGTTTTGAGGTGTAGAAAATGCCGTTCACATTGGTCTCATACATCTCATGCCATTGATCCAACGTATGATCTTCTATATTCCCAAAATAACCTAAACCGGCATTATTGATAAGGATGTGAATGTCTTCTCCAAAACGTGCTTCTACTTTTTGAAAGGCTTGCTCCACCTCGGTGTAGTGCCGAACGTTACAGGGAACAAAATGAAAATTTTCGTTTCCGATGTCAGGTTTTGTTAAACCCAGCCCGGCCACTATGCAGCCCCTTTCCAACAGTTGCAGAACAAGAGCTTTTCCTATTCCTTTGCTGACTCCGGTTACAACCGCAACCTTGCCCTTCAGGTCCATCAGTAACCGAAAATCTCATCGAGCGTCAGCACTTTCACTTCGCCATATTTGGCCAAAGCCGTCAGATCAATTTTGTCTTTCGATCCCAATATGGCAATGGTGTATGGATTGCCGGAAAACTTGGCTTTGTGAAATTCCGTCAACTGTGCCAGTGTTATTTTGTCGCAGGCCGCATAGGTGTCTTTGCGTATGTCATAGTTCAAACCGCGTTTTTGGGCGGCATCCATGTTGAACAAAATTTGCTCTTTCAGAATGCGGTTGGTTTCTATATTGGCTTTCACTGCATCTCTCGCATTTTGAAAAGCTGATTCGTTCTGGGGAATTTCCTGTAACAACTCATTCATGCCGGTCATGGCATCCTGAATTTTATCGGCCTGAGTTCCCACATAAGCCATCACGCCGTTGTATTCGCCTTTTTCACTGGCTGTATTATAGGCGGAATAGGTGCTGTAAGCAAGGGCTTTTGACTCACGTATGGTTTGAAAAACTACAGAACTCATACCTCCGCCAAAGTACTCGTTGAAGAAAGTAATAATGGGTACCTCGGAAGCTTTGTATTCGTTGGAGCGATAGTTCCAGATGATTTCGGCCTGCACCATTTCGTAGTGTACAAAGTAGATGATCGGTTTTTCGGAAACCTGTTTCACGAATTTCTTTTCGGGCGGAACGGGCAACATCTTCGCCGGCATTTTGTGCAACTTGTTGAGGGTTGCAACGAGGTCGGATTCCGCCGCCGGGCCGTAGTAGTAAATTTTGTGGGGATAGCTTGTCAGGTTGTGAATATAAGTGGTTAAATCAGCCCCTTTCGTCGCCTTGAGTTCTGTCTCGCTCAAAATGTCGTTTGAAGGATTGTTCTTTCCGTAAACCGCATAGTTATTCAGCGGGCCCCAAAGAATTTGCCGTTTGTTCAGTTTGGCATCAGCCCTTCCTTTCATGGTGCGTTCTATGAGTTGGGTCAGTTGTGCATCATCGGGTTTGGCATCGGCCAGCAATTCTT
This sequence comes from Bacteroidia bacterium, assembly GCA_020053795.1. GTDB lineage: Bacteria > Bacteroidota > Bacteroidia > NS11-12g > UBA9320 > JAGVMN01. The sequence goes on from JAGVMN010000032.1 coordinate 20,079, forward strand.
CAAATAGGGTCAACGCTTTCTCAAAATTCATTTGCAAACCGTTCAGGTAAACATAACTCTGCTTGGGCCCGGTGGAAACCCCGAAGTTACAGGCGAGTTTGTAGAACTCTGTTTTGATCTGATCCGTGGTGTATTTGGTGGTTCCGATGAATTTGAGGTAGTTAACAGCAAGGGCCAGTTTTTTGTCGTGATAGCTGCCCATATCCAGAATGTAATACATGCTGAACAAATCGTTTTCGCCGTTCTTCACGGTATAAACCGGAATGCCTTTGACCGTTTTTGTTTGCTTGATGTCTTTGGCATAATCAATGAAAACAGGTTGAAGCGGAGCATTCGGGGTTTTGATGATTTCATCAACAAATGGAGAGGTTTTATCGCGGTTGAGTTCAACTTCCGTGATATGCGGTTTTTCAATCTTCACCACATCACCGGCCTTTCCTGTTCTTTTGTTGATGATCACATAATCGCCGGTGTAGTATTCGTTGGCAAATTCCATTATTTGTTGTTTGGTAACCATCCTCATCTTGTCAGTCTTTTGCAAATCCTCCATATAATTGGTGCCGGTTACGAAGGTTTCCAAAAGTGTATAGGCTCTTCCGTCGTTCCCCTCAAAATTGCGGATGTCATCAACCTTCTTGTTCAAAATAATGCTTTGAATCAAATCCATGTCAAATTCGCCTTTCTTCACCTTTTCTATTTGGGCAAGCAACAGGTCTTTCACTTCTTCCAGTGTTTGTCCACTTTTCGGTTTGCCGTTGAAAAAATGAAGACTGTAGTCTTTTAAAATCCAGGGAGAGCAACTGGATGACAAAACCTTTTGTGCAGTATTCAGATTCAGATCTATCAAACCTGCTGTAGAATTGCTCAAAATCAAATCAGTCAACTCCAGCAATAGGGCATCGGTGGTTCCGGCACCGGGCATTTTGTAGGCAAACTGAACAAATTCCGCATCGGGTCCGGTAATCTCTATAACCCTTGGTTGGGCACTTGGGTATTCTGCCCCGAACTCATATTTCGGCACGGTGCCGGGTTTCATATAGGCGAATTTATCTGCAATGGTTGCTGCCATTTTATCCGGGTCGAAATCACCCGCCAGAATAATGGCCATGTTATTGGGAACATAATTGGTGTAATAGTAATCTCTGATCTTCTTCAAACTCGGGTTTTTCAAATGTTCAACGGTGCCAATGGTTGTTTGTTTTCCGTAGTTGTGGTTCTTGAACAGTTCAGCCAAAAGTGCCTCATTGGCTTTCCGGTTGTCGTTGTCAAGCGAAATATTCTTTTCTTCATATACCGCTTCCAACTCCGTATGAAACAATCTCAACACCGGGTTTCTGAATCTTTCTGCTTCTATGCTCAGCCATTTTTCCAATTGATTGGCAGGGATGTCGTTTACATAAACGGTTTGTTCGAAACTGGTAAAAGCATTGGTACCTTGTGCTCCCAATACCTGCATCATTTTGTCGTACTCGTTGGCGATGGAAAACTTGGCTGCAACGCCTGATATGCTGTCAATCTCGGCATAGATGGCTTTCCTTTTGGCCTCGTCTTTTTCCTGGTTGTACTTTTCGTACAGGGCATCTATCTGATCCAGATAAACTTTTTCCCGGGCATAATCCTGGGTTCCGTATTTATCCGTCCCTTTGAAAAGCAGGTGTTCCAGGTAATGAGCCAGCCCGGTATTGTCAGCAGGGTCATTTTTGCTACCGGCCTTGGTGGCTATAAGTGTTTGAACCCTTGGTGACTGTTTGTTTACAGAAAGAATTACCGTCAACCCGTTTGGCAAAACATACCAGCGACTTTGCAGGGGGTCGTTGCTATAGACTATGTAGGAGAGTTTGCCGTCGGGCGATTTTCTTTTTTCGGCGGTGTAAGATGCCCGCATTACCGGAACCGGTTGAGCGAAAGTTTTCAGGCTAAAAGCCATTAAGAAAAGGATTAATAGTTTTTTCATGAATGTCGGTTATAAATAATGTATTTGTCGAAATTCGTCTGCCATCGGGCAAAACGCATTTTTTGATGCCCTAAATATTGGCGTGACAAAAATAACTTTAAGTGACAAATGGTAAAAAGGGGAACAAACTTTAACGTCTAAAATTGTCGAATTAAAGATGAAACTTTAAACCAACCCTTAATCCTGTTGCATATTGATGCTGCTCAACAGAATATATTTCGTTAAACGATGGGGTAAAAAGGTATTTGAATTGCGGGTTGACAAAAAGATCCATTCTCGGCGAAACAGCCTTCCTTATTAAAAAGCCCAATTGACCACCCCAAAAGTATTTATTGAACAGAATGAAATCGGAACGGTTGACCCAGTAATAATAATCAGACTTAAAGTCATAAATCAAAGCATCGGCTTTGTTAAGACTGGAAATTGAAATACCCGCCTGTACCTCGTAAATCAGCATTTTGCTTGTCAACTTATAGTTGACAAGTACAGGTATTTCAACGAAACGATAATTGTTAGTGAATGGAATCCTGTCCACTTCTGCTTCATAAGTTTCAGGTGAGCAATAGGCTGGATCGCTATCAAAATAGTAGGATTTTTTTTCATTTGCATTGGGTAAATTGGGGTCACCATCTACCAATTCCGCCACGGTTATTTGTTCGCCATAAGCTGAATAATAAATGCCGGTTTGAACATTCAAACGCGGGTTTATCTGGAAGTAAACATCGAGTCCACCATAGAAATTGAGTACTTTCTTGTCAGACTGATTGCGGTATTTTTCACTTTGTCCCAAAGTCCAATTACCATTTGTAGAACCATTGTTCAGGTATTTCAGACTCCTGAAAGTAAAAGAAGGGGCAAATGAAAACCCAACGGCAATTTTAGATTTCTTGCTTTGTATATTGGGATTGAAAAGTGTGATACTCTCAAGCCTTTTCATGGCATCAGTTTTCAACGACAGTTCAAAAAGTCCCTGACTCTCCACCCTGTTCATTTGCAGAGAAAGAAAATAGGTTTTGGTGATTTTAGGCGAAATCACCTCTATTGTTCTGGGTAATACAGTCTTGGTTATTTCCTGTTGGCTCTGGATGATTTCTTCTTTGTTCCCGGCCGCGAACGCGAAGTTTTCCGGGAGAATACGTTCAGGGAAAAACTCGCGAATTACATTTGGTACCCCGGTACTTTGTGGAGCAGATGCCTCATCAGATTTCCATAACAGACCTGAGTTGAAGTCGAAAAGAAAGAAATTGGAAGATCCCTTAAAAAAGATTAATTGCACCGCGAGGCTGATAATACCCAAAAAAAGGACGGGTGTGGCAATCAGTGAAAAACGCCTGACACGACGGCCCATTTTGAGGTGAAATATGTTAGCAAAAGTTCCCAATTCCCGAACAATACAACAAAGGTAATATAAAGTTATGCTATTAGCGTCAATTTAGCACCATTTGACCAAAAAAGGAGACAAAGAGGCGTAATAAAAAAGCACTTGATAGAAATCAGAAATCATGCAATTCTGTAATCGCCATTGTAACATATAATAATCAATCACTTATGAAAATCCATTCATCCACCTTGACGCCAAGAAACTGAAAAACAATTTTCTAACTAAGAATCTAAAAAACTACTTATGAAACTTTAACAAGATCAAAACAACACACTCAATCAAGGTTTGAGGTTCTTAAAAAGACTTATCGCTCTAATTATAATTGGCATTTTAACGGGTTCAACTTCTTCAGAACAAACGGACACTTGTGTCAAAGCCAATTTTTCATTCACTGTTGATGGACACTCAGTAAAATTTGAAGGAACCGGCTCCGCACCAATTACACACTGGCTTAGGATATTCGGCGACTCTACCTTTGGGAACTGTAACGACATAAAACGCCAGTTTGCCAGATCGGGTAGCTTAAAGTCTGTTTGGCAGTTTACGGCTTTTACTCTACAAACAACCCATGCAAATTGTAATTGTCATTTGATTTTTAAAATAAAGAAGTTGTATTTGTATTCAGAGCAAGACCAACGCAAAAGACCCTGTTTATATATGGAATTTCAGAGATGGAAATAAAAGTGAAGGAAAGAAGTAAAGCACAAATTTGAAAGAGCGGGAACTTATGAGTTTTACATTTTATTATTGGACAAAGCCACTTAGAGGTTGTTTAAAAATCACTGCGAAAGTCTGTTAATCACAATTTTGATTACAGACAATTGAACCATTGCGACACTGCAGGGAATCAATGTTTCTTAGTCTTTTGCAAGCCTTCGTTGAAAATTGAACCACCCAAAGGTTCTTTCAACTATCCATCTTTTGGGTAATACATTAAATCTGCTTTCTCCGGCCACCTTGCAAACAATCTCCATTGCCTATCGGCAGGTTTGGCCTACCCGGTTGACCAACTCACTTGTGTAACCTTGGTCTGCAAGTATTTTATTGAGCCTTTCAAATTTATGCATGGCCATTTGCAATACCTGTTTTGCACTTTTTTTATCATTTATGTTGGCATTGTGAATCTCAATGCTCATAATCAATCCAAGTGGATAGGTCACAAAATTCGTTTTCTGCCATTGACCTTTTTGTTTCCATCAAAACCCATTTCTGCGGTTATCGAAGCTGTGCTTCCAATCTGAATATCTTATAACCCTAAACTTGGGCTGGATTGTTTGCCGTGCTTTAATCTAACCTCAGTTCTCAATTCTTCACATATATCTTCTATAACCCCTTCGGCTTCCCACTTCCTGAAATAGTAATAAACCAACTGCCATTTTGGAAAGTCTTTTGGCAACATTCGCCATTGACAGCC
>JAGVMN010000023.1 GCA_020053795.1 Bacteroidia bacterium
CTTAAGCATGGTTTTCCAACGCAGAGCCCTTTGATCCGTGAGGTCCAGATCTTTACCTAAAAGAATATTCCGTCGAATCCGTCCGACATTTTTGGCGAAAAAATAGATGGCAATAGCCAGAAGTAGGATGAAAATTATTTGAGGAATCAGTGTCATAAGAGACCCGTGTCGGGACAGTTTCAAATATTTGTTTTCCGTGACACTTTCAAAATAAAAAAAAAGGATATTTTTGCACACCTTTTAGAAAAGGGTTGGGGAAACTGGCGGTGGAGATGGATATTTTTAAGGTGCGGTAGCTCAGTTGGTAGAGCAAAGGACTGAAAATCCTTGTGTCGGGGGTTCAATTCCCTCCCGCACCACGATTAGAAAATTAGTTTGAAAAGCCATTGTGTGAGCAATGGCTTTTTTGTCGGGCTGTGTTTTCTGAAATCATAACAGATACGCTACAGGCACCAAACAATTTTTCTTGAAACACACATTCCATTTATGGATTCTGTCAAATCTTGATTAAATTCGAATCTTTTATGATCAAAACCAGCAATCTTCTTTTGTGAACATAGAAAGAACAAAACAGAGCAATTTTAATTTGAATAGGAAATCCTTGTCGGTTATTGCCATTGTTTTATTGGCACTCACTTCAATTACAAATTCAGCTTATGCTCAAATCAGGATAAAGTCGTTCCGGCCGGTAAAAGTGAAAACCGGAGATACATTAATAATTAGGGGTCAAAATTTCGACACAATTCTCAAGAACAATATCGTTCTCCTTGGAAACAGCAGGGCCAAAATTATTTCAGGAACAGATTCGAACTTAATGGTAATCGTTTCTAAAATGGCGGCATCAGGATTCGTAACCGTGGTAGACAGTTTTCTCAAAACATCGGCAACCTCCAATGCTGTGTTATACTGTTTTAATGCGGATACCGATAGTCTAAATGCTAAAAAACCGTCAAGAATGTTTGATAAGGTTTACAATACAACTATTTGCTCAAGTTCAGGAAATGATGTCGTTTCAGCCTTGTATGACATGAATTCAGATGGCAAGGCCGATGTATTTATTAGGAGGCAATCCGGAGAAAATCTACTGCTCCTTAACCGATCTGTTGGCAATTCACTTGAATTCGACACCATCCCTTTGTTAATGAAGGATTACTACTACTTTCAAGGCGTCAGGGATATGAATGCTGATGGTCAGTTGGATATCATATTCAGAAACAGCAGTTATCTTGCCTATTGTTTGATGGATTTTAACAAATCCAAACCCGAAATAAAAGACACCATTTTTTTCAATCCCCCAATTGCTTTTAGTTACTATGATCTAAATGCAGATGGGAAAGATGATATGTTATACGGAAGTTCAAAAATAATTGGAGGGAAAGATTTGTGTGGAATGTTCTTCCATTTGAACAAAAGCACCAGCAATATTAATTTCGATACTTTACAGTTTCTTCCATTTTTCAATAACGGGTACTGTGGTGTTTCGGCTTTTGTTGATTACACAGATAGTGGAACCGTAATTTATGCGGTGAGGTTCAATCTTGACTCTGTGATGCTAATAGACATTGGAAAGGACACAAATGGATTAAATTATAAAAATTTGCAAGTTGTAAAATTCGAATCTATAGCTAAGCTCGCAATGTTTGACTTTAATTCAGACAATCGAAATGAGTTATTAAATACAAGGAATAAATCAACAAGTATTTTACGAGTTAATGGCAACAGGCTTGATTCATTCAGCCATTTATATAGCACAACCGTTCCCAGTCCCCAAAATTCATTTGCAACTGCATTTTCTGATTCATCATTTTTTATGGTTGGAAATAATTCAAACAATAATCTGACGACGGCATTCTTGATTGATTACAGAAATGACACAATTAAATCAATGGTTATTGATACTTTCCCAGTAATAAGTGAAGGCCAATTTGCCGACATGAACGGTGATGGGTTATTGGATTTGGTGGAAATGAGAAATTACAGACTGGGGTATGTCTTTTTTAACATCTCAAAAACCCAACGCATCAAGAAACAGGAAGAGACTTTATATTTTGTTGCAGATTCGTTATTGGGTTCTGAGATTGATTCCATATTGCTCGTCAATCTCGGATTGGTAGATTTCAAAATTGACAGTTTTTCATTACCTCCTTATTTTTCTGTTCAAGGTGTAAATCGGGATAGTATCCAATTTCCTTTTTATATTCCGAAAAACGATAGTCTTTATATCAAAGTGATTTACAAACCCTTGGACAAAACAAGAGTGAACGGTTATGTTTATGCTTACGGGAAGGGTGAAAAATATAGATTCAACTATCTACGGGGAAAAGTAGTTGACCAAAAACCTTTTGTAATAAAGCACTTTTCACCTCATTATGCCGTTCCGGGCGATACCATCAAAATTATCACTTCCGGATTTGGAGGCACGCTTCCTTATAGTCTGGTGTATGTTGGGACTTCAAAGGCTAAGATAATTGATATTCGTTCGGACACCATTTACTTCATCACCCCTGCTCACTTCAGAAGATCGAGGCTTCAATTAATGGATAGTCAGAAGAAGCTTGTGGCCATTTCAAATTCTTATCTGACTTTAGGATTTGATCGCCTTATTGATCAGAGACCGGTCCCGAATAATTACGTCGCAACTACGGAATACAATTTGAAACTGGATCAAGGATACTCACAAATAGATTATTTGGTAAATAACATTTTCGGTGTCACTCAGAGTATTCCTTTAACGAATTATTACAAACCTGTAATGGGAATCAATAAATACACACTTGCAAAAAGCGAGACGCAATTTTTGGGAAACAATCCTGCATTTTATACCGATTTGAATATGGATGGCATGCTGGATGAAGTGTTTTACAATTGGTTTAACCAGCTTGTTTTGACGCATAATCTGGCATCGGACTCATCCGGTTTCCCTTTTATTCGCGACACTGTTGGAATAAAAAAACTTGGGGATATTTCTTTGCCCAATTATTTGGAGGATTTGGATAATGATGGCTTGCTTGATTTTGTTTATAGAAAAGATGGGAAATATTACTTCCATAATCAGCATTTTGATTCTTTGGAATACGACTTTGAAAGGCAATATCAGATTGCAGATAAAAAAACGGGTCGTTATCATTTCGTAGATGTTAATCAGGACGGGTACAAGGATTTTTTAATACTTGACGATACCTCAATCAGCTATTATCAGAATACATCCCGACAGGGTAAAATAAAATTCAAATTCATTAACGATCTTAAAACCGATTTTGGCAACCCTTCGTTTGTCAAGAATATGGACCATATTCTTGGTGATTTAGACAATGATGAAATAAGTGAGATCGCCTTTGTAAACCATACTGATTCTCTTTATTTGGCCAGAATGACTATTGAGAATGATAAACTAAAACTTTCTTTGATTGATCAAATTAGGATACCACCACCAGCTTCCAAGACCACGAAAGAAAGAAAATTACATTTTGAAGATGTTGATGCCAATGGGCTGACAGATATTCTTGTGAACAGTTTTTATACTCAAGTTCTTTTAAATGCTCCTGATACAGCAGGACTTCATTTTGATTCATCCATTCAAATAAAAGTCAATGGAGATATTTCATTTTTTGATCTCGATAGTGACAACTTGGAGGAAATCATTTATGGTAATACCGTTTTTCAAAATCAACAGATACATATCAATATTTATTCTAAGGTAGAATGGTTAAGTTTGTTGACAGGGAGACTACCATATGAAATTGAACCAACAGTGTTATATGCTGAGAACAAAGATTCATTCTCCAAAATTGAAACAATTTGGGTAGAAAATCCCGGTAATTCTCCTGTTCTTTTGGAATCTATTCAAGGTTCGGACGACATAAAGGTTTCTGACAGCATGAATATGTCCAATCCGAAATTTCCTCTTCAGATTAATTCAAGGGACACGATCAAGTTGTATCTCCGCTTTAATAAAAACTTGACCAAATACGGAATTAGTGATACACTGACCTTTAAATTTAACAATTACCAACATCCTATATCTAAGGAGATAAAAATTAGGTTAAAGAACCCACCCCAAATAGATAGCATTACGCCAACAATGGCCAGCCCGGGTGATACTCTAATCATTTTCGGTTCCAATTTCCGTAATCACAATCCGAGTTTGTCAGTGGTTAGGATAGACCATACCCCGGCTGAAATAGTCATGGGCAGCGACACCTTGTTGAAGGTGATTGTCCCAAAAAAAATAGCGAGGGGTTATGTAACTGTTGTTGACACCATCAATCATCTAAGGGCTCAATCGGGTCAACTATTTTATCCTGTTTTTAAGGGTAAAGGAGGGAAGATCAATCCAAACTATTTTTACATCGACACAATATTCAGACGAAAAGTGGTATCCTATGACCAGGGTAATGCATGGCCCACAACAGAACTGCAACTTATAGACCTCGATTACAATGGAAAGTTGGATTTAATTGGTATGAAGTATGGAGCTACTTCACTTTCATTGGACGCATACTTGGATTTGTGTTTAATAAAGGATGAATATAGCTTGACGAAACCTTTATTTTTAGGATCAGGGATTGTGGCAAGTAAAAATAAACCGCGATATCGGCCAGGAAATATCCATGGGAATGGATTTGTTGATTTTCTTTTTTTAGATTATGGCAGTCCTTGTAACTCAAACCCAGGATATTGCACAAACGGAACAGCAGTCACCAACGGAAGCCATATAATCGATTATGAAAAATCCGCCATTCAAAGTCGTTTTTTGTATCCTTACTCAAATCGTTATGATCAAAGAGGGGGAGCAACAAATACGCAAGGTGATTTCAATGGCGATGGAATAACTGAAACCGTTTATAGAACAGACTCATCCTTTATTTTTGAGTCTTATTCCGATGAATATTTGGTTGAACATTATACCCAATCATATGGCACAGGTGTTTTATTGGATGTGGTTCATTCAACCAAGGATACCATTCTTGGTCTTCCTAAATTTTCTGGTACACTTGAGTCAGTTGATATTGACGGTGATAATCGCATTGATATAGTAGATGGGGGAATTATCTATCTGAACAAATCAACAAAGGATTCTTTCATTTTTGAACCCCACACCGATTTATTCGATAGTATCACAGCTTGTAAGGGTAGTGTTGCCTATACGATTCCTTTTTTTATAGCTGATCTGAACAACGATCGGAAAGTGGATTTTATGTTAAAAGACGTCAATTTTTGCTCCATGTCTGATTCTTCAATGACAGTGTTTGTAAATGAGTCTTCACCTGGTAAAATTAAATTCAAAAAGAAGGAAGCTATTTTTGGATGGAAACTCATTGATCAGCTTTATTCGGCGGATTTTAACGGTGACGGGTTGCTGGATATCTATACCCAAGGTAGAAGAAATTCCAAAAACCTTTGCGACTCCTTGTTTATGTTCACCAATAGAACGGATAGTGTTATGAAGTTTGAGGTGTCTGTATTTAAGCATCACTCATTTTTTTCAATTGTTGAGCCTAAAGATATCAATGGAGATATGAGACCAGATATAGCTTTATACTCGACTGAAAATGACACTCAAAAAATAATCTATTTATTGAATCAGGATTTGGCAGCTGCATTTTCCAATAATCACGTCGCCTTTGCAACCCCAATTGGTTCGCAAGAGTCAAAAGTGGTTTACTTCAAAAACACCGGTGGTGAAGCATTCATGATAGATAGCATCACCAAATCTTCACATAATCCCCATTTAAGCATTTCAGTTTCCGGAAATAACTTTGGCAAGCAATCAATGACTTATGATGAGTCCCTGAGCTTCACAATTAAATTCGATTCCAGGACTATTGGAACTATAAATGACACCATCTGGATACATACTAATTTCTCGAAAAAGGCATTTTTATTGAGCATAGAAGCCACAACCTTGCCCTGGCCAAAATTACTTTCAGATGCAGATACAATTTATTTTGGGAAGGTGGCTGTTAATGACTCTCTGGTTATTCCCTATACCATCTACAATGTGGGGAGTGATACGCTGTACATTAGCTCACAAACGAATATTGTCCCCAATTTTATCAAAAGAGGTTTCATCAAAAACATTATTCCTCATAATGATTCACTGACAGGATATATTGCTTTTATACCTGCAAGGAAAGCTCAGCAATCAACTACAGAGTTTATTTATCACAACGCCCTTTCTCAGAAAATATCACTCACCTTTTTTGGCGACGGTATTAGTCCTGTGATTACGAACAAGATATTGCGAAATCTGGATTCGATCAGAACTGGAACGTGGAAACGGGATTCATTTTTCATTTATAATACTGGTAATGATACTTTAAAAATTACGTCGGTAACGGCGTCATCCAAATTAAAATCATTCACATTCCCAAATGTGATTTTGGGCGGAGATAGTGGATTGATAAGCTACGAAGCAACTTCTGATTCTATTGGAAATTTTAGCGAAACGTTGCGAATAAATCACAATTACTATGAAGACACCCAAACATTGGTTAGCGTAGTATACACAGGCATTCAGAGTCGGATTCTGACATCAACTCAGCTCCTTGATTTTGGTTGGCTAAAAGAAGGTGACAGTCTCAATAAATCAATCCGAGTATACAACAAAGGTAGTGACACGCTCAATCTATACAGTGTTGATGTTGGCAGAGATGTGAGTTATAACCTTGCCAAAACCTACACCTTTCCAATAGGTCTTGCCCCCGGTGATTCTACAGATATTGATATTCGTTTTAAGAGCCGGTCGCGAGCAGTAGTTTTTTCTGAGCTAGTAATTTTTCACAATGCCAAGGGAGGCTCAAGCACAATTAATTTGGTAGGTTCCCTCCTATTCGATTTAGGCAAACAAAAGGTCAAACAAAACCAAACACAATCTATTTGGATAGTGAATTCCAGAAGCACGGTAACCCGCATAAGCGATGCTTATTTTTATAATACAAAATTTGTTTTAAGTGGATTTACCCAAAAAAATATCAATGCATTTGATAGCATTCAGGGAAACCTGGTATATAAACCCGACAGATTGCAAAAAGACAGTAGTGAAGGAAGAGTCGAGTCATATTACCCCAGACATGAACTGAAAGCAATTGGTGAGGGTATTAGTCCAAAGGTTGTTCAATATATCAACAGGAGTTTACCTATGGTGAAAGTTGATACACATGAAGTATATAATCTTTACCTCTATAATACCGGTACGGATACCTTATTTATCAAGAATATAGATACCAGTCAAAGAATTGGATTGCTTTATTATGAGAAGGCAATATTGCCTTCTGACAGCGGTAAAATTCAATTCAAATATTTCGCGAACTCATTGAATACCCACAATGAGTGGATGAAGATTTCCCATAACTATTATGAATACGACACAACTTATGTTTCTCTAACATATAAGGGTTTAGAACCACGAATATTCGTTTCAACGACAAAGTTGGACTTTGGTGATGTATGGGTGAACAAGAATAAAACGGATTCATTTTATGTAAAGAATAATGGAAATGACAGTCTAAGAATTTCAGAAATAAAAATCGCCGGAAGTGGAAACTTTGGTACATCTGTCAAAAACCAGATTGTAATTGCACACAATGAATTGAGGTTTATTAGTGTTGATTATAATCCAACTGATGATAGTAGTGATCAGGCTATTCTAACAATTTATCACAATGCGAAATCGGGAAGTTCAACTTTGGATCTGAAAGGCAGAGGGGTTACACCCAAAATTGATAGTCTGATTATAGTTGATACTGTTTATGCGACTGTCGGCTCCACAAAAACATTTGAAATCATTCTGCGAAATTATGGAAACGGAAGCCTAAGGATCGACTCAGTGAAATCTTCGAATGGTATATTTTCAATAATTTCTGCACCTCAAATCATTTCACCTTATTCATTCGGCAAATTGGTGATAGAAGGAAGTCCTGCCGATGCTATTTTTTACCCGGATAGGATATTGTTGTTTCATAACTATTCTCGTTATGGCATTAGCGAGATGCAATTAACATTAAAAGGAACTGACGGATATGGTGCCTTCAACCCACATGTACTTGATTTTGGTGCCAGATCATTGGCTAAGATTGCTACCAAGACATTCTATATGTTGAATTTCGGTGAGGACACATTACAACTTGGCTATACATTTGTGAAATCGGGAAGTGAATTCTCACTGGCAACGGTTACAAATGGAAGAAAAATAGCTCCTGGTGATTCCATAAGTTTAATGGCTGAGTTTCTACCTAAGAATTTATCTCTGGTGCAAGACACTATTTGGTTTTGGTCTGACTCTAAAACATGGAAGCCAAACAACTATATTGTCGTTAAAGGAGAAGGCGTAACAGGTAAACTCCTTGTTAATACCCCGGTAAATTTTGGCATGGTAAAGTATTTGCATTTTGGCAAAAGAAATCTCACTATCGAAAATATTGGCGGCGACACCTTAAGGATACTTTCCTTGAAATTTGTTTCCGGTTCCAAATTTTCAGTTGGTTTTGATGGTGATAGCATTATGCCACCAAATGACAAAGAAGTTTTAAACCTGACTTTTGATGCTGACCAACTTCGGAATTACAGCTCAGATAGTTTAATAATTCACACAACTGCATACCAGGACTTTGATTCCGTGTTAATTGATGCTGAGACTATTTGGCCAATTTTGGAGTTTGCTGATAGTTTTTCTTTTGGTAAGGTTCTGATAAATACCAAACCTGAGAAAGAGTTTACAATTTTCAACTCAGGTACTGACACTTTACAAATAGATAGTTTAAGCTTTATTGCCGCGAATGTGTTTGGTCATTCAGAATCCTCTTTGGATATTTTCCCCTCCGATTCCCAGAAAGTTAAATTGGTATTTAGCCCGGTTGTCTTGGGATACCAGTTTGATAGTCTTAATTTTTACAGCAATGATCCTATCAGAAAGAATTCAGTTTTAGTGACAGGTTTATCGGTTGATAATCTGGCTGTCTGGAATGTTCCTGTTGTCAAAAGCCTTCAATTGTTTCAAAATACTCCAAATCCGGTTTATGGCAAAACAATTATAGGTTTTTATTTACCCGAAGCAGGAGACACCAAATTGCTTTTATATGACCAAACTGGTAAACTTGTTAGAACATTGCTTGATGGAAAAGCTGTTCAGGGATGGGGTATGGTTGAGCAAGATTTCAAAGATTTGGATGCAGGTATGTATTATTATAGCATATACTTTGAAAATGAAAAATTGACTAAAACCATGATATTTATCCCTCAATAAACATAGGATGATTAAAAAGGAATGCCATTAACCCAAACTAACCAGAAACAATCTTCTCAATAGCCGCTGCCAAAGCATCCAAATCCTGAATGGAAGTATAGAGATGCGGTGTCACCCGAACACCCTTTACAATCGGGTGGTCAATGGCCACAGTAAAGATTTTGAAATCCTTGTAAAGCTTGTCCGCCAGTTCGTTTGGTGTGAGGCCTTCTATTTTAAAATTGGCGATGGCACAGGAACGCCTGGCTTCCAAAGGCGTGTTGATAGAAACCTTTTGCATGTCAAACACTTTCTGTGTCCAGTAATCTTTCATGTATCGCAGTCGGGCTTCTTTCAGTTGCAGGCCAAGCATCAGGTGGAAATCAATCGCCTTGTCTATGGTTTCATACACCGCACATTGAACGGTTCCAAAATGTTCGAACTTTTTGACGTCATCCGCTTTCAGAGAAACATCGCCGAACAACGGCCATATTTTGCTGATGTGTTTCTTTTTGACACAAAACATGCCGGCCCCCAAAGTATTACAAAGCCATTTGTGCAAACTTGTTCCCAGATAGTCGGCATCCAAATCTTCGAAAGTCCATAGTATCTGGGCAAAGCTGTGAGCGGCATCCACCAATACTTCAACCCCTCTTTGGTGAGCGGTTGCTATAATTTCTTTGGCCGGAAGAATCTGACCGGTGAGGTTGATCATGTGTGTCAGCAGCAGCATCTTCGTTTTCGGATTCATGGCCGATGTGAAAGCCGCTATGATCTGATCATCGCTTTGCGGGTGCATGGGCAATGCAATCTTGCGAATGACAATCCCGTAGCGATTGGCGGCCTGTTCCAACTGATCCATCATGCTGCCATAGTCCTGATCGCTGATGACAACCTCGTCGCCCTTTTGCCAGGGATAACCCATGATCACAATGTTCATGGCCTCTGTGGTGTTTCTCACCAAAGCCAATTCTTCTTTGTCGCAACCGACCAACTGTGCCAGTTTCTCTCTGGTTTTTTCTCTTGATGCTTCCTGTTCTTTTCGCATGTACCAGCTCGAGCGGCTGTTGATATACATGGTGCGTTGCTGAAAAAAATTGCGGGTAGAAATGGGGTGTGCAAGAAAATAGCCGTTTTCCAGGTTGATGAAATCTTTTACCGGCTCAAAAAGGTTTCTGACTGCCGACCAAAACTTTTCGTCGCTGACCAATGAGGCTGTGTCGCCGACTTTTTCTTTGTAATGTTTCAGATATTCCAGTTCAGCCGACAGGGCATCAGACCACAAGGCCATTGAGATTCCGGCTGCCGAAGATTTCATGATGAATTCGCGACGTGAGATAGGCATGGTTATTTTGAAGCAAAAATAGGTTTTGTTCGATATATGGGCCACTGCCCAAACCATGGTCTATCTGAAACGACCTAAAAGCCAGAGTGAGTATTTCGAAGAAATGTACCTGTCCTATTTGTTTAAGCGAATAACAAAAGTACAAATTTTGCCATAAGGAATGGAGTAATGGAGAAAAAATGGGCAGCAAGTTTTTTTCGGCAAAAGATAACCAATAATTGTAAAAACATTGTCACTTTATGGATTTTCCCTGCATAAATAAGATGAATGTAGCGACATAACTGATTGATAACCTGAATGATTCAAAATCGCCTGTTTTAAATCTTGTTGTATGTATGCGTTTTGTCAATTTATTGTACCTCTGATATGTAATAGATTTGCCCATCCTTATCCTTTAAATGTCATTTAAATAAACAACTATGAAACTTCAAAAAAAAATTCTGCCTTTTATCCTCATTGCTTTGACTAATTTTTGCTTTTCTCAGGTCAATTATTTAGGCAGTGGCCTTTATGCTGGATCAGCACCTTTTCTCAGAACAGTTTCTAATAGCACCACTACTAATGGAACCATTATTTTGAGAGACACCGCTGGCGGATCAATTAATACCAACATTTGGTCACGACCCGTGGCATTGCCGTTTTCATTTAATTTTTATGGGGTCTCTGAAAGTTATTTCTGTGTCAGCAAAAACGGTTTGCTTACATTTGATACTACAGTTAACTACACAACAGTTAACAGTAACCTCAACAACAATACAAAGCTGCCGAACAACAATCTTCCGTATCGTTCCATTGCGTGGTATTGGGGAGATTTTAATGGCATCTCAAGTGGTGATCATGTTTATACATACACCCATGGATCATCACCCAACAGGCAATTTTATATTCAAACGTACTCCTATAAAATGGATGCCCTCTCTTTTACATACAATTTTCTGGTGCTTGAAGAAAGCACTAACCGTATTTACATGATTGATGGCTACAATTCAACAGCAGTGTCAGGAACCTTCACTGTGGGGGTACAGCAAAATTCGGTCAATGCAATTCAGATCAGTGGATCACCGAATTTACCATTGTATAATACGTCATCAGCCATAACCGATGATGACTACTATCTCTTTTCCCCATTCGATGTTCCGTTTAACGATGCCGGTATTGAGTCTATTGACACCCCGCTTTTGCAGCCATGTACACTTTCAAGAATAGCTGTCACTCTTGAAAACAAGGGAAAGGATACATTGAAAAAAGCCGATATTGTCGTATTGATTAACAGTGGTATGTCGGCAATAAGCTGGACAGGGAACCTTGCTCCAAACAGCACAATACAGGTCAGTCTGGGTACCTTTACTTTTAATTCTGGTGACACACTTGCCATTTGGACGGAAAAACCAAATGGAATAGTTGACTCTTTTACATACAATGACACGATGAGGAGAATAGTTTATCAGGCCATGGCCGGAACCTACACTATAGGTGTATCTGGAAATTATTCCCGTTTCAATGCCGCCGCAACTGCATTATTGAACAGAGGTGTATGTGGTCATGTCACTTTTATTGTTGATCCAAGCAGTGGCCCATACAATGAACAAGTGGTTTTTGGTGCCATCGGAGGAGTAGGTCCTAATGCCACAGTCAAATTCAGAGGCCAAAATACGACCCTGATATTTGCTCCAACCGTTTCTGCTGATCGGTTTGTAATCAAATTGGACGGCACCGATTATTTCACTTTTGACAGCTTGAATATTGTCGTTGACACCACATCTGCAACTTATGGTTGGTGTGTCAATCTGACCAATGGTTCTGATCACAACACTATTTCGAATTGTAAGCTTCTGACGTCATATACCAATACCACCGCGGGCAGTTTTGCCGGAATTGTATTGTCGGGGAGTACGACTTCGGCAACCACAGCTACCAGCGGAGATTACAATACCATTATAAACAATATGATTTCAGGCGGCTATTACAGCATCACCATGGTAGGCAGTTCGGCAAATCCCTTGCATGGTAACCAACTTATTGGAAATCAAATCAGCGATTTCTATATGTATGGATCTTACCTATCCTATCAGGATAGTGCCATTGTCAGAGGAAATGATGTTTCGAGACCATACCGGACAACTCTGACAACCGGTTACAGCCTATACTTTGCCAATCCGAGTAATAGAATGCTGATCGAAAAAAACAAAGTGCATGATCTTTATACCAAAGAGACTACCTCAACTTCATCTGCTTATGGTATATATCTTACCAGTGCTGATGCTGATTCTTCAACACCCAATGTTATTGCCAATAATATCATCTACAATTTGAAAAGCAATGGTACTATTTACGGCTTTTACAATTCCGGAAGTGCCGGGGCCCATTATTATTTCAATACCGTTTCTTTGGATGATGCCAATGCAACGGCGGGAATTACCCGAGGATTTTATCAGACGTCTTTGGCAATTAACCTCAAATTCAAGAACAACAATATTTCGATCAGGCGAGGTGGAAGCGGAGTCAAATATGCCATTTATCTTTCAACTTCAACCACGGAAATAGAGTCTGACAACAACAACCTTTATCTTAATTCTGCCGGTAGTGGTTCACAGAATGTGGGATATTACAATGCCAACGATTATTCTACACTTGCAAATTGGCAAACGGCAAACGGCGGTATTTATGATGCAAAGAGTGTCAACGTCAACCCTCTTTTTGAGAATTTAGGTGCCAATAATCTGAAACCAAAAGCAGCTACCCTTAATAATATCGGGACACCGATAACAGGTCTCAGCACCGATTTTAACGAAATCACACGAGACAGCACCAATCCTGACCCCGGGGCTTTTGAATTCACGCCACCGCCTTATGATGCAGGTATTACTGCCCTTGTGAATCCGGTAGGTCAATGTGCTGGAACAACTCTTGTAAGTGTGAAGGTTAAGAATTTCGGTTCGGTTTCTCTGGATAGCCTCAAAGTATTCTGGACAATTGATGACACTTTACAAGCCGTTTATCAAATGGCAGATTCCATTCAATCGGGCAAAGAACAGACGGTGATTCTTGGCAATATGACTTTAGTGGAAGGAGTTTTCAAAACTTTGAAAATATGGAGCAGTGAGCCAAACGGTTTTAACGACATAGCTAACTCCAATGATACATTAAAAGTTTATGGTATCACCGCGGCCATGAAGGGTACTTTCAGCATTGGATCAGGCAAAACTTACGGCACTTTCTCTTCGGCAGTCTCAGATTTGAAAATGAAAGGCGTTTGCGGACCCGTGGTTTTCGATATAGACTCATCCATTTACAACGAGCAGATTGAAATAACGTATCTCGATGGATCCAGTTCAGCTAATACCATTACTTTCAAAGGAAATGGAGCTACTGTCAGATTTGCCCCAACCAATACCAACGACCGTCACATCATCAGACTCAACGGTGCTGATTATCTTATATTTGAAAACCTCAATATTCTTTTAGATACCAGCATATCCTCTAATTACGGATGGACTTTGCAGATGGGAAATGGCTCCAATTACAACAAATTTCTGAGTTGCAGGTTTATGAGTTCCCTTACCTCGACCAGTAGCAATTATTCTACCATCGTAGCCACCGGAAGTAATACTGCTTTTTCGGCTACCTCAGTCAGCCACAACCTCTTTCAAAACTGCAGTATAACAGGAGGTTATTATGGTTTAAGACTTTCCGGAAACAATGGAGCAGAGGCCTACAACAACCAGGTCATCAATTGTACCATCAAAGATTTTTACATTTATGGCTTATACATGGACAGCAATGACAGCACGCTCTTAAAAGGCAACGACATCAATCGTTATAACCGGACCGGAAGTACTTTCTACGGGATATATAATACCGGCTCAACTAACTCCATAATAGAAAACAACAAAATACACAATAGTCATGATTATTCAACCAGCACTACCGCTGCTTATGGTATTTATTTCACCGCTGCCGATTCGGATACGGGAAGAGAGAATAACGTGATAAACAACCTGATATACAATTTGAACAACAACAGTACAATTTATGGTATTTACAATTCGTCCAGCAATGGTGTACACTATTATTACAACACAGTTTCTCTTGATGATCAAAACGCGACAGCCGGTATTACGAGAGGATTTTATCAGTTGACTGCTGCCACAAACATCGTTTTCAAAAATAATATTATCTCCATAACAAGGGGTGGCGACGGTGTCAAACATGCGTTGTATTTTGGCACAAATACGTCAAGCATAACCTCAGACTACAACGATTTGTATGTTGATTCAAAAGGCAGTGGGACTCAATCGGTTGGCTATTATGGCGGCGATTTTACCACCCTCGCCAACTGGCAAACCGCCAACAGCAGTGCCTATGACATTAACAGCAAAGCTCAAAATCCGATTTTCTCTGATCTCCCCAAAGAGGAACTCATTCCATCGTCAAGTTCAATTAATAATGCCGGAACACCAATTACCGGTATCACGAAAGATTTTGCCAATAACATAAGAGACAGTTTAAAACCGGATATGGGAGCTTTTGAATTTAATCCTCCGGCGAATGACGTGAGGATAAAGGCACTGATTGCACCAATGGGAGGCGGATGTGGAGATACCGGGATATCTGTTACCGTTAGCATTGCCAACCTCGGTTTAAACTTGCAAACAGCCGTTCCGGTGACGGTTGAAATTTCCGGACCAATAAATGTTAAGCTCACCGGAATATCTTATGACAGTTTATTATCGGCTTCCGAAAGTATATTTACCATGCCTGAAACCATTTCCACCACAAGTGGAGGAATCTTTTATGTAAAGGCCTACACATTGCTTGCTGCAGATTCTAAGAAATTCAACGACACCCTGTTTACTTCATTTGAATTTGGTGCAAAAACCAGCCCACCTACCACTACATCGGCTGAAAGATGCGGACCTGGAACGGTAACTCTCAAGGCAAGCGGAAGCAGTACCTTAAGGTGGTTTTATACAGACACTTCGGCAACATCTTTTTTAACCGACTCTGTTTTTACTGCAAACTTGTCTGCCACAAAAACATATTATGTGCAAGCCAACGAGTCCTCGAGAAATAGAATCTCAACTCTTTATACCGGAACGACTTCAACTTTTACCGGTAACTATTTTAACATTCAGCCCAATAAGAATCTGGTCATTGACAGTTTTGATATTAATACCTCGGCAACATCTTCTATTGATGTGGCTGTTTACTATAAACAAGGAACATACGTAGGTAGCGAGACAAATGCCTCAGCCTGGACACTGGCCGATTCAGTTAAGGTAATTGGTACAGGAACCGGCAACCAGACAAGAATAGGCGTGAAACAATTCACCCTTTACAGTGGTCAGACTTATGGAATTTTCATTGTTATTTCGTCAGGAGGGAATATAGTTTATTCGTCAACAGGTAACAACTTCACCAACAATGATATGACGCTGATAGCCGGTGCCGGAATCAATGGAGTCTTCACAGGATCTTTAGTTAGCCCGCGGACCTGGAACGGAACCATTTACTATTCGGCAGAAAACTGCCCTAGCTTCAGGACTCCCGTCACTGCTATTATTAACCCAATACCCGATGTAACCATCGCTCCAAATGGGCCAACAACATTCTGTCAGGGAAAAGGGGTCGAAATATCGGTGCCCGTGAGTTCGCTAAACTCTTATCAATGGAGACTCGACGGTCAAAATATAATGGGAGCTAATGCTGCTTCTTACACGGCCTTCAACAGCGGCAATTACAGTGTTGGTATTTTGAGCAATAAAGGTTGTTCAAACTTATCAGGGAATATTGCCATCAATGCAGTGGCCAATCCGCCTGCAGTTACTTTTCCGCAAGGAAACCAAAGTATCTGTGCCAATGAAATAATGACCCTTACGGCAAACAGCGGTACCGGACTCCAACATCAGTGGTTAAAGGATGGCAGCAATATATTAGGTGACACCAATGCCATCTTCAAAACCAATCAGGCTGGAACATATTCTGTAAAAATTAACAACGACCTTGGTTGTACGTCCTTGTCAGACAGTGTAATCCTGAAAGTAAATGCCGTTCCCGTGCCTGAAAATATTGCCCCTCAGTCTGTCTGCAAATGGCAAGATGCCGTTTTTAGTGGTGCCGATTCCACGCTCATTTACCTTTGGTACAATTTGGAAGTAGATGGTAATTTATTATCTGATGAACGAACTTTAACGATTAAATCTATGCAACAAAGCGATTCGGTTTACCTTTCTGTTTCAGACGGAGTTTGCCAAAGTTCGAGAACCATGGTGATCGCTGAGGTAAAACCCTTACCTGAATTGGCTGTTGTCAGAGACACGATTCTTTGTGAAGGGACTTTTGCCACCCTCAATGCCAGTTACACTTCAGGCTCTGCCATCTGGTTTGACGCCCCCACAGGCGGGAATATTATTGGTACAGGAGCGGCGTTTAACACAGGGATTTTGCAGAATACGACGAAATTTTATGTGCAGACCGAATTGAATGGCTGTACAAGTGTTTCACGCACCAAGGCTGAGGTATTGGTTCATGCTTTGCCGGAAACACCCATTGCTTTTGACACATCTTTTTGTTTTGGAAACATGGCTAACCTGTTTGCTCAAAGCCCTTCGAAAGTCAGGTGGTTCAAAGAGCCAACTTCAAAAACACCCCTATTTGAGGGAACGACATTCAGAATTAACAACATGATCCAGTCAGATACTTTCTACATAGATGGATATGCCAATGGCTGTGCCAGCCAAAAACGACAAAGAATTATTGTTTCTCCTATAACATTGCCTGCAAAACCTATAGTGAACAACACGGCAGCCTGTGAAGGTGATGCAACATCTATTGCTGCCACTGCTCCAATCGGATTGATTGAGTGGTATGAAAAGCCAGAAGGAGGAATGCCGCTCGGAACCGGAAGTACTTTTTCAATTCCATCCCTGACCAAAACGATGGTTCTCTTTGCGGGAGTGAATGATGGTAAATGCAACAGCGAAAGGCAGGAAGCTTTTGCCTTGAAAAATGAAAAACCTGATG
Organism: Bacteroidia bacterium; assembly: GCA_020053795.1. Lineage (GTDB taxonomy): Bacteria > Bacteroidota > Bacteroidia > NS11-12g > UBA9320 > JAGVMN01. The sequence goes on from JAGVMN010000023.1 coordinate 17,592, forward strand.
CCGGATTTTCCCTTACGCTTACCGTAGGACCCAGACTTCACTTTGAAGTGAACCAACCGCAACCAGGAATACAATATTTCTGGGATTTCGGAGATGGAAGTCAGGGAAGTGGTGACAGTGTCACCCATACCTACCCTGCCAATGGAATCATGAAGGTGAAACTCAGTGCAGTCAATCCGGTTACTTTTTGTTTCGACAGTACCACGTCTGATATTAACATTATAACAACCGGTGTCAATGATTTTGATAAAAACCTTACGGCATACAATGTGTTTCCTAACCCTTATCGCGGAACCGCTTACATTGCCTATCAGTTAGTTAAGAATACAAATGTCAAACTGGAAGTTTTTGACTTAGTAGGTAAACTCATTGCCGAAATTCTTGATGAGAAACAAGCTCCGGGATCTTTTACCTATACCTTGAAAACAAACGGCCAATCAAGTGAAGGGATTTATTTTGTACGTTTTACCGTGGATGGACAATCAAGAACCATTAAAGTGATTGATTTGGGGAGGTGATAGAAGCTCTATAACCTGAGTTCGGTTAAAGCGACGAGGTATAATTGTTGATTAAAGGCATTAAGAAGTTGAGGATTGGTTTCTTCAATATCCATTCAGATGGAGGGCTTTTTTGGAAAGAAAGAATAAGCGACAATTGCTCCCATAATGTTGATAAGGAAACCGCTGACAGAGCGATGTCTTGTGTGTTCAACCTGACAGATGTTTTTCAATTCAGGCTTAATAGAAATTATTACAACTCATCCTCATTAAAGAAATAGTCATCGGTGGTGGGATAAACTGACATCCCTTCAATAGCCTGTGGTTAAGACGAAATTCAATTTATCAAAAGACAAAAAAAATGACACTAAATCAGGGCTTGTCACCAATTACCCCATCTGCCTTCATCCTGTTGATGTTTTTACGGGCATCCACCACAAAAAGACTTCCGGTATATTCGAAAATCAGTTTTTCGTAAAGTTCCAGTGCCTTTGCCTTTTCGTTGAGTTGGTGTTCATATAAAACAGCCAATTCCATGATGGCATTATCCGCTAAAATATCACCACCAAATTGGTTGATCACAATCAGATAATTCTTTTCGGCTTCAGCCAGATTTTTCATTTTAACATAGGAACGGGCCTTCAACAAGAAAATATCATCCTCCAGACTGTGGTTGGGAAACCTGAACGGCATCATGTTCAAAATATTAAAACTCTCGTCGAGCTTATTCTGGAAATAGAGCAACTCGGCATCGGCAAATGCTTTCAGGGCATCTGTGGTTGAATCGAGGCCTGTATTGTCCATAATCAACAAACTGAGTTCTATTGCGTTGTTCGAAATCAGCTGACTGGTTGCGGTTTTCAAAACATCCAGCTGATCTTTCGCCCAGTCAAAATCTCCGGTAAAATATGAAACCTTAGCGTTGCGAAATTTGGCCTCCTGACCCATTGGATCTTCCTTGAAATCGGTGTCCACCTGTCCGTAAATCAACTGGGCATCCCATACATCGCCCCGCATCAGATAAGCATCACCCAAAGCCAGTTTGCATTCGGCTTCAAGCTTTGGTTGCAAGCGGCTCATCGTTGATATCTCTTCCAGAATCAAAATCCCTTTATTCAAATCATGTATAAAGTACACATAGACGTCCGCCAGTTGTTTCATGGCAGGTGCCGTGCTAAATGTTCGACCGTGATCATTTAAAAATTGAATGAACTCATTTTCTAGCAGGTTTAATTCCGCAGAGTCAGATAAAACACTCTTTGATGCCTTGGTATAGCGGGCATCGAGCAATCCCATGCGGGCCTGAATATAGAAATAACCCTGAGTCCCTTTCTGCAGCACATAGTTATAACAATCAATGGCTACATCAAAGAAACCATTGTTTAAACAGACAGAAGCCAATTCAATCAACCGAAGCCCCTCGCCTTTTTCGCGGCGATCAATGGCAGTGGTCTGTCTGTAAGCCGCTTTAAAATCTTTTTGCCGGATAAAAAACCAAACCAAAAGCTCTTCGAAAACCGGTTTCCCCGGATATTTTCCCATGAACAAAAGACATTGTTCACGCAAATAATCTGCCGCTTGCCCGCGGTCCAACATCCGTGTCAGGTATGTTTTCACCAAGGGCAATTGTTCTGCATCTTTTGTCAGCAGGTTCAAACCTTCGTCAACCAATTTATTGTTTACTCCTTCGGTCAAATAAATTGTCATCAGTTCATCAGAAAAAAAAATATCGGATCCCATTTTCTTTCTGGCAGCGAGATAAGTTTCAACAACTCTTTTCGGCATATTTCTTTTCAATAAAGCATTGGCCATTTGAGACACTTTCTCTTCATCAGCCGGAATAGAGTTGATCATGGCAGTAAAATGCTCCGAGGCTCCTTTTGCATTGCCCTGAAGTTCCATCAGGTATCCCTGGTCTACGCTGTATTGATAATTCCCATTTGATCTTTTCAACTGTTTCTTAAGGAATTTTTCTGCCTCATCAAAATCCTTTGTTTCGGTCAGACATTGAAAATAGTTCTGGTAATAATAAACAGATTCCGGGTTTTTCTTCAACAGCTTTTCATAGAGGATTTTAGCCTTGTCAAATTCTCCTGCAGAAAAATATTGAGCTGCTAATTGCTCATCCGGATTTTGTGCATTGACCGTTATAGAACCAGTCAAAAATAACATGACTGTGACTGCCTGGAATATTTGTTTCATCATTTTTATTATCGCTTCTTCCTATCTAAATCTTTCTATCTGGTAGTATTCTCTTAAACCTATCAACCCATCAGCCTATCCACCCTCAATCTATAATTTTCGAACGTTAACTTCTTTACAAAATTACCCCTAAAAAAATTTGTTTGCGTTTATTTTGACCGGTACAAGAAAGAAGTTGACCAAAAGCAGTAGATTTGAGCCGCAAATAATTGTCGCTCTTAATTGTTTGCTTTATGTCACATCAAAGTTCAAAAATCGTTATGGAAGGTCTTACCTTTGATGACGTATTAGTACTCCCGCAGTATTCTGAAGTTTTACCCAGAGACGTTATCACTCAAACCTGGCTGACCAAAACTTTGCGAATCAATATCCCTATTATTTCGGCAGCAATGGATACGGTCACGGATTCTCGCATGGCCATTGCTATTGCCAGAGAAGGCGGCATCGGAATCATTCATAAAAACATGACCATTGCCCAACAGGCCGGTGAGGTAAAAAAGGTAAAAAGATCTGAAAGTGGAATGATTAAAGACCCCATCACATTGCCCGGAACCGCTACCTTGCAGCGGGCACTCAAACTGATGCGGGAAAACGGCATCGGAGGAATTCCGATTGTTGACAAGGAAAATAAACTCAGGGGCATTATTACCAATAGGGATTTGCGATTTGAAAAAGACTTCACCAAGAGTATAGAAGAGGTGATGACAAAGGAAAATCTGGTGGTTTCTTCTGAGGACATTGATTTGGTTAAGGCTAAAGATATTCTGCAGCAATACAAAATCGAGAAACTACCTGTTATCAATGACAAAGGCGTTCTGGTCGGTTTGATTACCTTTAAAGACATTGAAAAAGTGAAAAGCCACCCCTTTTCTACTAAAGATAGTTTTGGAAGATTGTTAGTAGGAGCAGCCGTTGGAATCACCTCTGATACCATGGAAAGAGTTGACTCTTTGGTGGCAGAAGAGGTAGATGTAATTACCCTTGACACGGCTCATGGCAACTCTCTCGGGGTCATAAAAGAACTTGGGAAGATCAAAAAGGCCTATCCCAATTTACAAGTGATCGTTGGAAACATAGCTACCGCAGACGCAGCAAAAAGATTGGCTGATCACGGGGCCGATGCCGTGAAAGTGGGTGTAGGACCCGGGTCTATTTGCACCACCAGAATTATAGCGGGAATTGGGGTACCGCAGCTTACAGCCATTATGGAATGTGCAAAGGGGTTGAAAGGAAGTAATGTCCCAATCATTGCAGATGGTGGCATCAGGTACAGCGGCGATATTGTAAAAGCTCTTGTCGCAGGTGCCTGTTCCATTATGGCAGGTTCTATGTTTGCCGGAACCGAAGAATCTCCGGGAGAAACCAGTTTTTATGAGGGAAGAAAAGTGAAATCTTACCGGGGAATGGGTTCTATCGAAGCCATGAAAGACGGTTCAAAGGATCGTTATTTTCAAGATGCTGAAGAAGAATTAGCCAAGTTGGTTCCTGAAGGGATTGTTGGAACCGTTGCCTTTAAGGGAAGTCTCGCAGAAGTTATTTATCAGTATGTCGGCGGTTTAAAAGCCGGAATGGGCTATTGCGGTGCTAAAACCATTGAAGAACTGCAAAAGGCTAAATTCACCAGAATAACAACGGCGGGCGTTCGCGAAAGCCACCCTCACAATGTGACCATAACCAAAGAGGCCCCCAATTATAGCCGTTGATTAACGACCTTTCCCTTGCATGGTCTTTTTGTAATCGGGACTCTCAAGCAGTTCTTTATAATTAGAAGGCAGACGGTTACTCAGGAAAATTGCTTTATAGGACAGATATGTCATGCTGTCCCAATGTAAAATGCCACGCTGATATTGACGCATTTGATAGTTGTTGAGATAAATACAGAAGCACCAAAAGAGAATCAACACACCTTTCAGAATTCTTTTATTTGACAATCTGTATAAAAATCCTCCAATTAAAATTAGACAGATGGGATAGTACTCTATCATTGTACGGCTTCCAAAAGAACCACCATACCACCAGCACCACCAACTAAACACCACATATACGAAAACCGGAAATGTTATGATAAAAAATAATCTGTAAGACCTTAGTTTTTCGATGTTGAAAACCAAGGCTGGAATAAGGATCAATAATGCTGGACTATAAACAAACCAACCCTTTCTGAAACCGAAAAGTCCTTCCCAAACTTTAGGGTCAGAGAAATAGAACTGTTCATTACCATAAGTATAGAATATCCATTGATCGGTCACCTGTTTCCAATAAATCAATTGTGGAATCCAAGGTAATATACATGCCGCTAAAATCAAGAAAGCCCCAAACTTGTAATTCCTGAAAATAACTGTGATTTTACTATAGGAGCATATAAACACAGGAATCAACGCCAGAAACAAATTGGTTGGTCTTATCAGCACGATAAGTGAAACACAAAGTGAAAGAATGATCAGTTTTGATAAGTTTGGTTGTTCATTGAATCGGAGAATAATCAGAATGATGGCACAAACAAGCAAGAAGGAATAAATATGGCTGGTACCCGGAGACACACTGATATAATAGGGCAGGTTTGTTGCAGCAAAACAAATGATGAGCAACAAAGCAGTGAGCTTATCATTAAAATATATGTTTAAAATTTTCCGCATTAATTGTAGAGAAAGAAGGCCCACCAACAATGTATTCAATGCAAGGGCAAACTGATAAGGAAACGAAAATCCGTTTCGGTTCCACTTTCTGTCGAAATAAGTATAAATATGTGCAACCACAAATGTGGGACTATAGAAGTAAGCCAAACCCAAGGTCATTTTCTGAAATCTTTGACCACCTGGCAAGGTGCTAAACCAAAGTAGATCCTTAGGTTCATCTGCTGGCAAGTTTTCGGCAAACCTGAAGTTGAGATCATCAAAAATAAAAGCAGCGGGCAGATATCCGTAATAACTTGTTACATCGTGAATGATGGCCCGATTGTTTTTCCAGGATGCGAATTGAAAAAAAAGTAAAACAAGATACCCAAACAAAATGAATTGAGCCAGTTTGTCAAGCCTTATTTTTTTTAGATTAATTATGAGATTGCTTTTTTGGGAATCACAAAAATAGTTACGGCTGGCCAGAGAATGCGACCTTTGTTCCCTAAGAATGAAATAATCAGATTCAAAAACCGACCGGCATACTTTTTTAACAGCCCCTTCGCCCCCCTATTGTAAAAAGTTCCAAAGAACTTTACTTCGTAAGAAGGTTTTGCCATTTCCTTGTATTGATCAAAGGTCAGTAATCTTTCAGCCCAGTTACCTGTGTATGGATCACAGGTATTGGTCGGGTGTTTTTCTTTGCAAATAATCATTTCTGAATTGCGAAACCTGTGTGCAGCCTTTTTTATTTCGGCTTCTATCATTCCCCGGGTAACGGTTGTCAAATGATGGAGGTCACTTTCACTAAAATGCTGATATTCGGTTTGAATTATCTTTTTTCTGATGTCGAAATAACTCAATTCGGTTTCTGTCTCTTTCAGCACCGAACCTTTGGTTCCAAAAAATTCGTTTTGAATGTGGTTTTTTCTGAAAAAAGACTTGCGAAAAACATTATAAATATTGGCAGATGTATTGTGGATTTGAATCATTTCGGTATTCCAACGGTGGCCCATTGAGAAGAATTCCTCTAAATCGTAAATATGTTCAATTACATCGCGGCTGATAATAAATTGCGGAGGCTCAATTTTAGAACTGACCAGGGTTTTAATATCGCCATTCACTATTTCATCTATTTCTACAGACATCGCCTGGGATATATTCTTTACATCCTGACAAGCTCTGGGGTATAAGTCCACATAAATCAACCGACAACCAAAGCTCTCCTTAGCCAAAAAACCTAATAACCCTGTTCCCCCGCCATAATCACAAATGGAGACAGGGTTCGAAAACATCGAATTATAGGTGTGCTGTAAAACACATCCGTTGAGGTAAAGACTATAGTCGAGGTGGGCAAGGTGAACTTCCAAATAAAGGCGGTTGTAGTGGCCAAGATTCAAAGCCTTAGTATCTAGCAAATACATTTTACTTTTCAGCCGTTCAATACCGGATATTATTTGAGGATTTGTTATTCTCATACTAATCCAGACACTCCATCAATAACAGAATTCCTTCCTTGTACTCTATTTGTATCAACCCTTTCTCCAAAGTTTCATTGCTCGATCCTGTGCGTTCCGTTGCACTTAGTGTTTCATCGTTCAGATTGTATTTCAAACCCTTTGTTTTGACCCCATAAACATGGCCCAAAGGTATTAAAGAAATAATACTACCCATTTCATAGTGTTTGGTATAGAAATTTGGAAGTGGGAAAACCTTTGAATAATCATCAAGCATCACACAATTGATGCGGTCTTTGAACCATCCGATTGTGCAAATATTGTTAAAGGTGTGATCGGCCCGTTTTCCGGTGGCCCATATTATATTTACTGCATCAAAACCCTCTTCAATTAGAAACTCTATCCCTTTTTGAAGATCTGTTTTGCTTTGATCGGGCGTTTGTACTATCCTGACGTGATCCTGGTATTGTTCAATAGATGAAAGATCGGCACTGTCAAAATCTCCAAGCACCACATCGAATTTTATTTTTAGATGCGAAACCCTTTCTAATGCTCCATCAAGGACAACGATGAAAGGACTCCACTCCAAAAGCTGACCCAAAAGCTCTGATCCGCATTGGGTGCCATTGGCTATAATCAGAGCCGGTTCCTGTTTGTCCCTAACTAAATGATGAGATGACATGTTAATAATTACCAATTAATTACCGCTATAATTTTATTTTGTCAAAACAAATATGCTTTTTTGAAATATACTACCTGTCAGCTAAAATTAACTCAATTATGTCAGTCAGAAGTTTTAATATTTTGGGATACGCAATATTACTTTTCTTTGGTTGTAAGAGAAAGGAAATGGCAGAATGGCCTTTAAATGTTTTAACGCCACTGGTTCAGACAGAGCTTGGATTAAATGACTTGGTAGCTGATAGCATGCTGATCAGCAACACAGACGGTTCTTATAACCTGGTTTACGACTACGAGCAATTGCTTGACAGTTTTGGCGATTACCTTGAAATTCCGGATACCATCAGCTCGGTTTCCATGTCATTGAACAAACTTATTCTTGAAGACCGGAATATGGTTGACACTATCCCATTAAAAGAGATCATGCCGGCCAGTGTTTTCTTGGATGGCAAAATGGTACAATTGGAAGCACAGGATATAACTAACAGTTCGGGAAAACAAGAGATAGATATCTCCGAAGCCTTTTTCCGGAAGGCCAAATTTTTGAAAGGCCAAATGGAGATAAGCATTTATAATGATTTACCTGTGGAAATTGAATTGATTATTTTTAAACTCTCCAATAAAAATAATGGGACTATAATAGCTCTGGACACCTTTTTTAACGTCAAACCCGGCAACTCGGATTACAAATTAATTTCACTGGCCGGAAAGGAAATAGATGGCATTCTGATAGGAGAACTGATACGGGTGAAAACGCTTGAAAGTCCGGGACCTGTTTTGATCGAATCAAACAAAGGCATCCGGGTAGAACTTAAGGTGACGGGTTTGGAACCTGAGTATGCTACTGCCATTTTCCCATCGCAAAACCTGATTGAAAACTCAGAAGAAGTTACATATAATTTTAAAGGTCCTCAAATAACCGTTCTGAAAATTCGAACCGGATTTGTAAAAATGAAGGTTATAAATACGATTCAGGAACGTATTATCCTGACTTATAAGCTACCCAATAGCCGTTATGATGATCAACCAAATACGGCGGTTGTGCTGGAACTAATAGTACCTGCTGCATCTCCCGGTAAGCCAACTTTTGTTGAGAAACTCTTTCCAATAAATAAGTACGTAATTGATTATAACGGAAAGGATCGCATTTTGCCTCCGCACTTTAATACCATTTACAGCGAGCTTTCAGCCAGAATGGAAGCCTCCGGCATAGAAAGAAATTTGTCTTTGGGTGACAGTGTGTTTATTCAATTTGGCATGGTAGATATCGTTCCTGAATTTGTTATCGGTGATTTTGGCTTAAAGACTTTTTCCATCAACGAATCAAATCCAATACCCGCATTCAAAAATATCAATGGTACGATAAGTCTCGAAGATATCAATGTGATACTGAGTTTCGAAAACACATTTGGTATAGAAGCCAATATAGATATTATAGAAATTAACGGATTCAACAGTCGCACCGGAAAATCAGCCAGGATTATTAGTTCGGAATTGGATCAAACAATAAATCTGAAAAGGGCTTATAGTTTACCTTTAAGGCCAGCTTTTAATATCAAAAAACTAACACCAACAAATTCTACGGTAAAAACATTTGTGGAAAATTTATCTGATGTCATTTATACCAAATTCAATATTACCAGCCGACCATATGGGAGTAAAGATTTTACCGACTTTGTTTTTCAGGACAGTTATCTCAAAGCCAAATTGTCTTTGAATATGCCCGTTACTTTTGGAGCAGAAGGCCTGCAATTAACGCAAAAAAAAAGTTGGAAACCCGTTACTCCTGACGGGCAATTCAAAAAGATAAAAACCGGAAATCTAAAGCTTTGGATTTCTAATGAATTCCCGCTGGCCGCCAAAATTCAAATAGAATTTCTGGATTCGAAAGGGGCCATATTGACCACTTTATTTCAAGATGGAAACTGGGGTGAAGTGATTGCTGCTGATGTTTCCACAGGTGCTGGTAGAACAACGGGTTCGTCTTCAACCTTGATTCCGGTTAATGTCAACGAAACCAAAATGAAATTGATTAAGTCATCAATTAATTATAGCGTAAAAGTGATTTTTGATACCCCCGGTTCACTTCGATATAAAATTTTCAATACCTACAAGATGAAGGTAAAAATTACTGGCGATTTTGTTTATGATCAAAGTTTGTAGGGTAGTTTTTATTTTGTTGTGGTCTTCCATGGCATTTGCTCAGACTGATTCCATCTGGAAAGAAAAAGCGGGTTTCGATATTTTGCCAAATGACCTTTTTTTGGGAAATAACCAGTCCAATTTATTAGAGATGAATGGATCATCAAGACTTACAACTTCTCATTTGAACATGAAATTCATAAGGAACTTTTATAATGGTGGCCGATTGGCCGATAACATCATAAATACAAATTCTGACAACCTTGATAGAAGAAACCGCTTCGGATTTGAAAATGATTACTCTGTCAATTGGATGACATTCCGTGATGCAAAAATTGATTCGACTAAGAAGGTTCATTTTTCAACCGGATATAAGAGCCTTTTTACCGGACAATATGGAAAAGATGCCTTTCTGCTCTTTATGAAGGGAAACGCAGCATTTGCTGGCAAGTCGGCTAACCTGTCACACATCGGATTGAGAAGCATGGAATGGATATACTTAGGAGCCGGGACGGTTAAACTCAATGTTGGCAAAAATAATAAAACGATCTTTTCTTTGAACGGCCAACTGGTATTGAGCGGCAATAATTTCTTTTTAAATACATGGGGAAAGACAGGAATTTACACTGATACTTTTGGAAGATTTTTAAATGTAGATGCAACCGGATCCTGGACCGCATCCCAGAATAGACCTTCAGGGTTGGGAGCTACATTTTCTCTAAGATATGCTTCAATGATTAGTAAGCAAGTATCATTTAACATTGGGTTCGAAGATGCCGGCCCGGTGATGCCCTTTAAAAATTCCAAAGGAAATAGTTTTGACACCTCTTTTGTTTTTGAAGGCTTTTATCTATACAACCTCAACAAAATCAGCGATCCTGATTATTGGGAAAGCAAAACAGATAGTTTGATTACTCCATTGACCACGGACGACGGCAAGCAGATTCTGGGTTTAATGCCCGCCCGGATATTTGGTTCATTAACACTGATGCAATCAGAAAAGTCTTATTGGAGCCTTGCAGTTTCGTATCGTTTTGGGGTGTTTGCTATACCTTTAATTCAGGTCTCAAACCAGTTTTTACTCAAACCTTCCTTTCTTGTGCAAAGCTCTATTGGATATGGTGGTTGGGGTGCTCTTCAGTGGGAAGAGCGTTTTATCATTCAAAAAGGGCGATGGGCTGGTCAACTATCCTTACAGGGAATACACACCTTGCTAATCAAAAAATTGCCCGGGCAGGTTGGCTTACAATGTGGGGTAAGTAGAAGACTGTAAACTGCTTCCAGCGAAAAGTGGAAACCCATTCATCAATTCAAATACCTCATTTCCAATTTTACGCAGTTCCGATTCATTGTTGTGATTTTTCAGACAACGATCAATTAAGTCAACTATTACGGGCATTTGCTCTTCTTTCATTCCTCTTGTCGAAATGGCCGGAGTACCAACCCGCATTCCGGAAGTTACAAAAGGAGATCTGGTTTCGAAAGGAACGGTATTCTTGTTTATGGTTATATGACATCCAACCAGGGTGTTCTCTGCCATTTTTCCGGTTATTTTTTCTCCTTTATTTCTTAGATCAATGAGCATCAAATGATTGTCGGTACCCCCCGAAATAATCTGATAATCTCTATCAACAAAGGCTTTCGCCATTGCTTTCGAGTTTCTTATTACCTGACCGCAATACTCCTTGTATCCCTCACTTAGAGCCTCACCAAAGGCTACTGCTTTTGCCGCTATTATATGCTCCAAAGGCCCACCCTGTGTTCCGGGGAAAACGCCGGAATCCAAAATGGATGACATCATTTTAAGTTCGCCGGCGGATGTTCTTTGTCCCCAGGGATTTTCAAAATCTTTACCCATCATTATCAAACCACCTCTAGGACCTCTCAATGTTTTGTGGGTGGTTGTTGTAACCACATGACAATGAGGCAAAGGATTGTTCAAATAACCGGTTGCAATTAGTCCGGCAGGATGTGATATGTCAGCAAGTAATATGGCACCGACACTATCAGCAATTTCTCTGAGTCGTTTATAATCCCAGTCTCTAGCATAACTCGATGCACCACAGATGATCAATTTCGGACTTACTTTCAGAGCTTTTTCTTCAACTTTGTTCCAATCAATCAATCCTGTTTCTTCCTCAACCCCATAAAACGAAGGTGAATAGAGTTTGCCCGAAAAATTTACAGGAGAACCGTGGGTCAGATGTCCGCCATGAGAAAGATCAAAGCCCAAAATTTTGTCTCCGGGCTGAAGGCATGCCAGCATAACTGCCGCATTTGCCTGAGCACCTGAATGTGGCTGTACATTAGCCCAAACAGCACCGAAGAGTTTGCAAGCCCTGTCAATTGCCATTCGCTCGATCTCGTCCACTATTTCACATCCACCGTAATATCTCCTGCCGGGCAATCCTTCTGCGTACTTATTGGTCAGAACACTTCCCATTGCTTCAAGCACTTGCAGAGATACAAAATTCTCAGAGGCAATTAGTTCAATTCCATTCTGTTGCCGTTCCTGTTCCTGTTGGATAAGATGGAATATTTGCAGGTCTCTTTTCATATTTAAAAATTCGGAAGCAAAGTTATACAAGCCCTTTTACAAGAAGACATTTTATTGCATTTTTGCCAGAATTAAATGGTATGTGAATAAAAAAGTTATTAAATCGAACCTGAATTGTGGATATGTTGTGTGTTACAAAAATATTTTATATATCTTTGAGCCTATCTTTAACTACTACTTAGAGACAAATGATGGTTTCCAAAGAGACACAGCTTGTGTTGTGGCTTTTTTAGAGGAAAATATTTATGATTGAGATGAGGATAAACATACTTAAAATGGCTGCTATCAAACACCTTAGAAAAGGTATTTTGCTTTTTTTCTTTTCACCGGTATTCCATATTTTTGGACAAGGCGTTGCCATCAATCCAACGGGTGCTGATCCCGACAATTCAGCCATGCTGGACGTTCAGTCTTTCAACCGCGGCCTTTTGGTTCCCAGAATGAGCAAATTTCAAAGATTGAGTATTCCGCTGCCAGCTAACAGCCTTTTGGTTTACCAGTTGGATGATACCATAGGATTTTGGTTTTATGATAAAACTGCCTGGGTTCCTGTATTTCGATTCTTAAATGCCGGAACCGGCCTCAGTGGTGGTACTATTTATTCTTACGGAACAATCTCTATCGCTAATTCAGGGGTCAAACCGGGTGTTTATGGAGCCAGGGATTCTATTCCGCAGTTTTTAGTTAACGCTCAAGGACAACTCGTTTTTGCAGGTAATATTTCTATCAGCGAAAAAGACAGCATCATAGGGAATGAAGTCACCGACACATTGAATGCACTTGGAATGTTGCAGCGTTTTGGCAATGGAACCGATGTTTCTCCATTGAAAATCGGAGTTAATCCGGGTCTAAGACTAAATGACGTTTGGATGTGGGATGGCAACAATTGGATTTCTGGTGTGTTACCCCCTGAAAAGGACAGTATCATAGGAAATGAAATTACAGATGTAGCTCAGGGAAGAGGAATACTTTCACGGACAGGAACCGGAACAAGTTTAGACCCTCTTCGGCTGGTCATTGCCGGCGGTGCTAATATCGGTGATGTTTGGACATGGAATGGCTCCCAATGGATGGCATCAGCTCTACCCCCGATACCACCGCCTCCACCGGAAAAAGACAGTGTCATAGGAAATGAAATAACAGATGTTTCACAGGGCAGAGGAATTTTATTCAGAACCGGGGCAGGAACAGCAGCCAGTCCTTTTACTCTTCAAATCACTGCAGGAACAAATATTGGTAACGTCCTAATGTGGGATGGAACACAATGGGTTCCCTCTACCATTCTAATTCCTTTGGAAAAAGACAGTGTCATAGGCAATGAGGTAACTGATACCATGAATGCCCTTGGTTTTATGACCAGATTTGGAAATGGAACGGTGGCAAGTCCTTATAAAATTGGCGTTAATCCGGGACAAAACCAGAATGATGTGTTGACTTGGAACGGCAACAATTGGGTGTCGGTACCCATGTTAATTGAAAAAGACAGTGTTATTGGAAATGAAGTAACTGATACCTTGAATTCGAGAGGAGTTTTGGTAAAATATGGCAACGGAACTACCGGTAACCCTTATAAAATTGGTGTCCAACCGGGCCTTAATCAAGGAGACGTGATGACTTGGAACGGCACTCAATGGATTTCTTCTATCGTTAAAAAGGAAAAAGACAGTGTGATAGGAAATGAAATGGCCGATACGTTAAATGCCTTTGGATTTTTAAACCGTTATGGAGGAGGTACTGACGTCAGCCCATATAAGGTTGGGGTATTACCCGGAATTAATCCCGGAGATGTTTTGACATGGGACGGAGTAAAATGGGTTTCGTCCATAGTTAGTAAAGAAAAGGATAGTGTAATTGGGAATGAAGTGAAAGATACCATGAATGCATTGGGGATTTTGGTAAAATATGGAAACGGAACAGATGCAAATCCCTATAAAATTGGCGTTCAACCCGGTATAAATTATGGAGATGTCATGACCTGGAACGGATCTATATGGGTTTCCGGTGCTCTTCCTCTTGAAAAGGACAGCATTGTTGGAAATGAAGTAACAGATACCATTGCGAACGGATTTCTTCAAAAAACGGGTTCAGGAATTTATGCAGATCCATATAAGATTGGTTTAAAAAATGGCAAACTCCCCGGACATGTTTTAAGATGGAATGGTACGCAATGGATCAGTGATTCATTAAAAGGGAATACGTTGGACATGTCTTATGATGAAGGTGGACCCGGAAACGGAAGAATCATTATTGCCGATGCCGGAGCGGTTGAAATAAACGGAACCGACGGTTTGATTTCAACAGGCAATTTTGGTCTTGGTCAAAGCATCGGCAGTCCGGGGGCTGGAACCCGTATGTTTTGGAATCCTGCCAAAGCCTCATTTCGGGCGGGATTTGTTGATGGTAGTCATTGGAATGTTGGAAATGTTGGAAATTATTCTACTGCCTTCGGGCGTAATAACACCGCTTCAGGATTGCATTCATTTGTAGCAGGAAACAACAGCCGGGCCTCCGGAATTAATTCATTTGTGATAGGCGACAGTTCTGAGGCTTTGGGTGGAAGTTCTTTTTCATTCGGAGAAAAAAATACATCTTCGAGTTTGAATACAATGTCTATTGGTTCTGCGAACATCTCCTCGGGGCAGTATGCAATGAGCATTGGTTCCGAGAATCTGACAACAGGCGTGCATTCAATTGCCATCGGTCATCAGAATATGTCAAGGAATTTATACTCAATTGCCATTGGGTACCTCGATTCAGCAGGTGCCGATTATTCAACTGCAATCGGTTATAGGTGTAAAACAAGTGGTTTACAAGGGGCCATTGCAATGGGTTATATTACCAGTGCTACTAACCCTTATGCTGTTGCCATTGGATATAACGTACATGCCACGGCAGATCAATCCTATGCCATTGGGAGTTTTGTAGAAACCAACAACAAAAATGGTTCAATGGTTTTTGGCGACGCCTCTACTACTACCCCAACGACCAGTTTGAACCAAAATCAAATGACGATGCGTTTTAACAGTGGTTATCGTTTGTTCTCCAACAGTACATTAACCACCGGAGTTTATATGAATGGCGGTGTAAGTGGATGGACAAACTATTCTGATGTCAACATGAAAGAGAATTTTGAAGAACTGAATGGAGAGGAGATTTTGCAAAAGATAAAAGACCTTTCGGTAACCCGCTGGAATTATAAGAACACAGATGAGTCAATAGAATATATAGGTCCTATGGCTCAGGATTTCTACAAAGCATTTAGATTGGGTGGCACCGATAGTTTAGGAATAAATTCAATAGCCATTGACGGGGTGAATATGGCCGCTATAAAAGCTTTGATTGTAAGGACTGATGAACTGAAAGAGGCTCAGGAAAAGCTTCTGAAAACGCAAACCACCATAGAGGAGCAGCAAAAACAACTGAATGATATTCAGGCGGAGTTAGAAGCCTTGAAAAAGCAGGTACACGAGATTCAGCCTAACAAATCGGGTTTAAAAAGATTTCACAGGAAAGGAAATTGATATGCACCGGTTGAAATGGTCATCATTCATTCTCCTTTCTGCTTTGGCTACTTTGGGCAAATCTCAGGGTTTAATTAACAATGGTGCATCTATCGTTGTGAAGAACGATGCCTTTTTGGTTGTTTCCGGTAAAGCAGGAAATTTTACCAACCAGAACAACGGAACAGTCAATGTCAATGCCCGGGGTTATATCAAAATAAAAGCCAATTGGTCGAATCTGGCTAATAACAGCGTGTTTGTTTCCAATAGCGGAACAGTCATTCTATATGGGGACACTCAGTACATAGGGGGCTTTTATCCGACTGGTTTTTACAACCTCGACCTAACCGGAGGGGCACCAAAGGTGTTGAACATTAACACTTTTGTTGGAGGAGTATATAATTACTCTCGAAATGGACGACTGATATTAAATAGTACCTTAATCCTGAATTCGAACCGATTGATCATAAACAACCCAAAACCTTCTGCCGTTTACAAAGGCATTGGATACATTATCAGCGAAACCGATCCGATCTCTGGCTATGGTACCATGCAGTGGAATATTCGAGGATCAAATAATGATTCTCTTTACATCTTCCCTTTTGGAACTCAGAACGCCACCTACATCCCAACAGTTCTAAATGTTAAAAGTGCCGGTATTCAAATAATGGATTCAGGTTATTTGTCATTAGCCACATACCCAACGAATGCTCAATTAAATCCTAACAACAGACCATTACCTCTTGGGGTAAATAATTTTCAAAACAAATATAATGTAGAAAATGGCCCCCAGGCCCTAGACCGTTTTTGGGTGTTGGGGGGAGATCAGTTTATTACCCTGCCTGATATCGACATGGTATTTAGTTACAGAAAAAGTGAATGGGATGCCACCAACTCTAGCACAAATACCATTTTAGGTAATGAGTTGAAGGCTGTAAAATATGATCCTACAACGCAAAAATGGCAATATCCGGGTAATGGCACCAGCGATCCGGTTCTGAACAGAGTTTATTCAGGCGGGATGAAGAATTATCTTGGCAACTGGGTTTTAAGTGAAAATCCTTACTGCCCCATTCCCGACTTTACGACTTTAGAAAAATGCTACACGGTTCCCTTTTTTTTTAAAGACGAATCAACCATCCCCAGATTTTCGATTACGGGTTGGACCTGGGATTTTGGTGATGGACAACTGTCATCTGTTAAGGACCCTGTTCATCGTTATGAAAACCCCGGTCTATATCCGGTTATGTTAAGGGTATTTTCTGACAAAGGATGTGAAGACTCTGTCATTTATAATATTGAGGCTTTTACCATACCCGTGGCTGATTACGAGTATTTGGACACTTGTTACAAAACACCTACTTCCTTCAAAAGCACTTCAACAGATTCAAAGTATCTTTTGACAAAAACAGACTGGTTTTTCTCGGACGGCACCAATTCGCAGGGAAGTTCCGTTAGTCATCAATTTGCATTTGTCGGGAATCAGTTTGCAGACCTGATCGTTGAAAACTCAAGAGGTTGTCGCGACACCATGCGTCAATCGTTTATCATACAACCGCTGCCATTTGCCAGATTTGATGTAGAACCGATTTGTGAAAACACCACTGTTGATTATACCTCCGCGTCGGGAAGTCCTTCAGGTATTATTATCGCCTATAAATGGAATTTTCACAATAGCTTCAGTTCCGATTTGAAAGATACATCTGTATTTTATTCAAAAGCGGACAATTACATCATCAAACATTGGGTGCAAAATCAATATGGTTGCGAAGACTCAATAGAGAAACTTCTATTAGTTAAACAAAGAGCCATTGCCAACTTTGACTTTGAGCCGAAACCGGCAACAATATCAACTCCTATTATACGATTTACGGATAAAAGTAGCAATACTTCCATCTGGGAATGGGATTTTGGTGATTTTGGATTCACGGAAAATGTTCAGAATCCGGTTCATGAGTATAAAGATACAGGATGGTACAGGGTAATACTCATTGCTAACAATGATGTGAACTGCCCGGATACAATTATGAAACTTGTTTTCATTAAACCTGAGGTTCGGGTTTATCTTCCAAATGCATTTACACCTCAGGGATTTGACGATTTGAATTCTACCTTCAAACCTGTTGGAATTCTAAATGGCACCATTGAATACACTTTGCAGATCTTTAACCGTTGGGGAGAAATGTTGTATGAATCGGATGATATTGATAAACCATGGGATGGAACTATCAGAGATGGTAAAGTTCAATGTCAGGCCGGGGCTTATCTCTATATCATCAGACTTATGGATGTTAACCGTGAGTTACATGTATATAAAGGAACCGTTAATCTGATCAGATAAAACTCTTTTTGACCTTTCGTTTTATTTATTTTTACAATATTTGCGAGAAATGAAAGCCATAATTCCGGTCGCAGGCATAGGTTCACGCCTTAGGCCTCATACACATACGCAACCTAAATCATTGATACCGGTAGCCGGTAAACCAATATTGGCTCATATAGTTGATGAGTTGATACAGGAAGGAATCAATGATTTCATTTTTATCATTGGTTATATGGGTGATAAAATCGAAAGCTATATAACCAGCAATTACAAAAATGTTAAAAGCCGGTTTATCATTCAGACCGCCGGAAAGGGAACTGCACATGCCATCTTACTGGCCAAAGAATTCATTGATGACAAGGACGAGTTACTTATCGTTTTCGGGGATACCATTTTCAAGGCAGATTTTGCCGAGATAAAAAAATCACCCTTCTCTACATTGGGCGTCAAAAAAGTTGAAGACCCCAGAGAATTTGGGGTGGCCGAAATAAATGAAGAAGGTTTCATTACAAAATTGGTAGAAAAGCCACGTATCCCAAAAAGCAATATGGCTTTGGTGGGCGTTTACAAACTTCTGAACGCCGGAAACCTGAAACGGGCGGTGCAATATATTGTAGATAACAATATCAAAACGCTTGACGAGTTCCACCTGACGGATGCACTCATGTACATGATTGAGCAAGGAGAGAAAATGACGGCTTTCAAAGTCGAGAACTGGTTCGACTGCGGGAAAAAAGACATTCTGCTGGAAACCAATGCCATTCTGCTAAAGGAGGGTGGTTTTAACAAACCGGAAGCAAAAAACTATATGAATACGATCATCATTCCGCCGGTTTATATAGGCAAAGACAGCCAGATTTCTAACTCTATTATCGGACCGTTTGTGTCAATTGGTGAAAAGACTATTCTCGATTACACCATCGTAAAAAATTCTATTATTGGCCCAAACTCTCAATTAGAACATGCCAATCTGCAGAACTCAATTATTGGCAATGATGCCTCGTTAAAAGGCAATGCCCTCAGCCTGAATCTGGGTGATAGTACGGAAATAAATCTGGGTTAAAATTATATCGCAGCGGTAAGATGAATCTCGAAGAACTCCATTACCGGGTTCACCAAAAGATTCTTACACGCTTTCTCCGCAATTAAATGAGCAGTGGTTTCATCCTCTGCTTCCAATTCCAAAGCAATATGTTTCCCAATGCGGACATCCTTCACATTTGAAAGTCCGATACGCCCCATACTGTTGGCCACTGCCTTACCTTGCGGGTCGAGGAGGTTTTTGTGTGGCATCACATCTATTTCTACCTGAAAGATCATGTGGCAAATTTACGAATCAAAGACAAAAAGATATAAGAAAATACAATAAAAGGAATCCCTAAAAACTGAAACAAAGCCAAAAAGCCGATGCTGAAAATAATAAAGGTGTACTGGAGTTTATTTTGTTGCCATTGATAACTTCTGAATTTCAATGCAAAAAGCGGCAGACTTGAAACCATCAGAAAAGACAGAAGCACCGAAAACACAATGACGAACAAAGGCTCAAAAATATATCTGCCTACGTTGAAATGATCATATTCAATAATGAATGGAAATGAGGCCACCATTAAGGCCATTGCAGGTGTTGGCAGACCGATGAACTGTGACTTTTGGCGGGTGTCAACATTGAATTTTGCCAGACGGATAACAGCAGCCAAAGCCAGAAGAATGGCCGAATATCGCGTCCATTCCGGAACCAAAGGTTCGATCAGGTAAAACAGCAACAAGGCCGGACAAACACCAAAGGTTACGGCATCAGCCAGCGAATCGAATTCTTTTCCAAAGGCAGACTCAGCTTTTAATAAACGAGCCAAAAAACCATCAAAGAAGTCTAAGACTGCCGCCAGAAAGATGCACGAGGCCGCCCCGATGAACTCGGATTTGGCCGAAAAAACAATTCCGAACACACCCAGAATGAGGTTACCTGCTGTAAACCAGGAAGGAATGGATTTGCGAAAGCGTTTCACTTTTCAAACGTAGGGATTTTTTTTGATGTCTGCCTTTAATAACTATCAGCCCCCGCAGAAAGGAAAGTTGATTGCGTGTTTTTAATCGACAAGGTACCGTTGACGAGTCGGGGATCAATATTATTTTCTCCTGTTGAGTGCAAACAGCATGGCTGAAGAAACAATACACATGGCTATCGCCGCAATGATAAGTGCATTCTCCTTTTGTGAAATTCCGATAAAGAAGTCGCCTACAAACATTACCAAAAAGAAAATGTAGGCAATGGTGAGCATGGGAATTGATTTTTTCAATGTGGCAAAGGCAAAGATAAAACCAAGGGCAAATTGCCGGGCAGCCCACATATAAATGAGGTAGTCCACGCCTTTGGCATTTAGGTCAACGGTCTCCAAAACCGATTGCGGCGAAAAGCATATTTGAATACTTACCATAAGTTCCATTAGTGCAATAAGTCCTGATACGATTAGTATCCATTTGGGTAATGATTTTTGTTCTTCGGTCATGATTTTAAGTTTTTGTTTTTCCCAATAATGCTGATTTTATAAGGGATTATCAGACAAATGTAAATCAAATGCTCTATAAAATGAAAAACGAACTTATCGAATTCATAATCAGTAAGAAAGTCCACTTTCAGGAGAAATGAAC